>JBBSJW010000036.1:0-32954 GCA_038256885.1 Propionibacteriales bacterium | reverse complement strand
GGCAAGGTCGTCGTCGGCGTCATCCGGTCGACGTTCGTGGTCGATGGCGACGGCAAGATCTCGTACGCCGCGTACAACGTCAAAGCCACCGGTCACGTCGCCAAGCTCCGCAAGGACCTGAAGCTCGACGCCTGAGGCTTCCATTGGCCCTCGAACGGGGTGATACTCCGACTATGTGGATCATCAGCAGATTCCTCGGACGGCGGTCGACCAAGCCCGTCTGGGATTCTCTGACGCACGAAGAGCAAGGGATCATCGTCCACAACCGCCAGCCCGGGACCTTCGCTGCTCACGGCGTTGCCGATGGCTACAGCACGCCCAACTTCAGCCCCGCCTGCCGCAGGTAAGAGTTCAGGCGCCGGACAGTCCTCCGCAAATCGCTGTCGGCGCCGACGCATAGCGTCGAAGTATGGGCAAAGCACGCAAGTACACGCGAGAGGTTCTTGAGCCTTTGGTGGCTCAATCGACCTCAATTGCGGGAGTCCTCCGCCTGCTTGGTCTGAGGCAGGCCGGTGGTTCGCACGCTCACATCAGTCGCACGATCAAGAAGCTCGGACTCGATACCTCGCATTTCGTCCCCTTCCAGAACGGTGCACACCAGCTCCGCCACACGCCAGATCAGATTCTGGTCAGAAGACCCTCAGGCAGCAATCGGCCGAAGCGAGCACTCCTGGTGAGGGCACTCGAGGAGAGCGGGATGTCTTACGTTTGCGCGTGGTGTGGAATCGATGGCACATGGCGTGGACTGCCACTCACACTCGAGATCGACCACATCGACGGCGACTTCCACAACAACTGCATTGAGAACCTGTGCTTCCTCTGCCCCAACTGTCACCGACAGACGCCCAACTTCGCCGGGCGTGGCAGCGGCAAGTACACACAGATACCAACCGGCTAGGATTAGGCGCCCGAGCCGGGGTGGTGGAACGGTAGACACGCGGCGCTTAGAACGCCGTGCCTTAGGGCGTGCGGGTTCAAATCCCGCCTTCGGCACCATGCACGTCTCAACAGATCAGGTGCTGACGGCGCCTGGCCGCCAGCACCCGACCACCTAATCGGTGAGCTTGGGGAGACCCTTGGCGATGTTGGTGGCGAGCACCTTGCCGACGAGACCGGACAGGCCCGGCGCGATGTTGAATCCGATCGTGTAGTCGAGCTGCGTACCGCCGTCGGCAGTCGGCGTCAGCACCTGCTTGCCCCAGTGACCTCGCAGCGGGCTGCCCTTGGTGATCTTGTACTCGATCAGCGAGTTGGGCTCAGCGACCGTCGTGGTCTCGTGGAACGCGGGAAGTGGACCGATCTTGAGGCTGCGGGTCGAGCCGACACCGTTGCGGGACGTGTCGCCGTCCTTGACGCGCGAGATCTTGGCACCGAAGACGGGGCCCAGGTTCTCGTGCTCGGCGAGCTTGTCGAAAACGGTCTTCGGATCGGACTTGTACGTGTGCGTGACGTGGACGCGCTGAGGGGTAGCCATAACGGAGGAGTCTAGGGTGATTTGCCATGGAGCGGCGTTCGAACCCCAGCGGCGAGACGCCATCGCTCCAACAACCGATCAGCGCGGGAATCATCGCCTGCGTCGTCGGCTACACCAGCTCTTTTGCCGTGGTGCTCACCGGGCTCACAGCCGTCGGCGCCTCGCCCACACAGGCAGCCTCGGGATTGCTCGCGCTCTGCGCTGTGCAGGCAGTGGGCACGCTGTGGCTCAGCCGCCGTCACCGCATGCCGATCATGCTGGCGTGGTCCACGCCGGGAGCCGCCCTCCTCGCCGGGATGGCAACGGTCGACGGCGGGTGGTCGGCCGCCGTCGGCGCATTCCTTCTGGTCGGCGCCGCGTACGTCGTGACGGGTCTGTGGCCCGCCCTCGGCAGACTCATCGCGAAGATCCCGGTACCGATTGCCCAAGGAATGCTCGCCGGCGTGGTCTTCGGGCTCTGCGTCGAACCGGTCCGGAGCCTGGTCGACAATCCCGGCGCCATCGTCCCGATCGTGCTCGCCTGGTTGGTGGGCGTACGGCTTGCGCCCAGATGGGCAGTACCCGCCGCATTCCTGACAGCCGGCATCGTGATCGGGGTCGACATGATCCGACGCGGCGACGGCATCGCCGGATCAGATCTGCTGCCGAGCCTTGCGCTCACCTCACCGACGTTGAGCTGGGAAGCGGTCGTCAGCATTGCTCTCCCGCTCTATCTCGTCACGATGGCATCGCAGAACGTTCCAGGCGTCGCGATCATGAAGGCCATCGGGTACGACATCCCGTGGCGCGACTCGATCGTGACGGCCGGCGTCACAACCATGGCGGGCGCAACGGGTGGCGCGCACTCGGTCAACCTTGCGGCGATCAGTGCCACACTCGTTGCCGGACCGGACGCCGGTCCTGACAAGGGCCGTCGCTGGATCGCCGGGCAGGCGGTCGGTTGGACCTACCTCGTGCTTGCTGCCGCATCCATCGCCGTGGCGGCATTGGTCGAGGTCGCGCCTGTCGGTGTGATCGCGACGATCGCCGGTCTGGCCCTGCTGGGCACGCTCGCCTCGGCCATCGAGAGCGCGATGGCTCAGCCCAAGGGGCGCGAGGCTGCCGTGGTGACGTTCCTCGTCGCCGCCTCAGGCATCTCCGCCTGGGGTGTCGGTTCGGCCGCGTGGGCGATCCTTGCCGGACTGTTCGTGTACGCCGTGCTGTCGTGGTCGCCGAAGGATGGTCGCTGAAATGTTCCGTATCGCGTTCTTCGAACCCCGCATTGCCGGCAACACCGGCAGTGCGATCCGGCTGGCCGCCGTGAGTGGCTCTGAGCTGCATCTGATCGAGCCCCTCGGCTTCGATCTCGAGGAGCCTAAGCTCAAGCGTGCAGGTCTCGACTATCACGACCTCGCGGTGATGACGGTGCACGCGAACCTCGAAGCGGCGTACCAAGCCTTGCTGCCGGCGCGGGTGTTCGCGTTCACCGGCAAGGGCGACGAGCTCTACACCGACATCGCGTACGAGCCGGGCGACATATTGCTGTTCGGTCCAGAGCCCACGGGACTTCCCGATGAGGTGCTCGACGATCCCCGGATCGCCGCCCGCGTACGCCTGCCGATGTTGCCCGGCAGACGCTCCATGAACCTGGCCAACTCCGCCTCGATCGCCGTCTACGAGGCATGGCGCCAGCACGGATTTGCCATGCCGAACAGCTCACCCGAATGACACTGTTTGGAAGGTACTGGGGTTGCAACGGCCGAATCTGTAAACAACGGGGTCATTCGCGACTTACGCTGACGCTCTCTCGGGAGGAAGAAAGAGCGAATGGTCCAGCAGCGGACGGCCGTACGTACGCCGATCGTCATCGCGTTGGTTCTGGCTGCCCTGCTGGGACCGTTCCTTGCCCGCAGTGCCATCGGTGGCGAGCCTGGCGCCACCCCCACGGTCGCCCCGAGAGGCATCGTCGTGGTGGGAGATTCGATCACTGCGCGCTACAACGACAAACCCGGCGACGACAAACAGGGCTGGTGGAGCATCGTCGGCCGCCACTACGACGCCAAGGTCACGACGTACGCGCAGTCCGGCTCGGGTTACCTGCGGCCTGGCCAGCTGTGCACCGGCAACCGATTCATCGATCGCCAGCAGGCGTTCGCGGGAGAACCGCCGTCACTGCTCATCGTCGAGGGTGGGCGCAACGACTGGGCCGAGTGCGATGGCGATCTGTTCGTCACCGCGACGGATGGCGCGATCGAGCATGCGGTCGACACCTACCTCGAAACACTGCGCACCTTCCTGCCGCGCTCGACCCGGATCATCGTCATGGGTCCGCCGTGGGGTCCTCTCGACCCCGCGAACGGCGAACGAGTCACGGCGATCATCAAGGCGGCTGCGGCGAGTCACGGCCTGGAGTTCATACCGACGAATGGCGCCTTGACTGAGTCCCGGGTGCTCGACGGTGTGCATCCGAACCGTGCGGGCAGCGTTGCCATCGCCAACCGGGTGATCAGCGCCCTCGGCTAGGACGACAGTGCGGCTGCGACTGCAGGAGCGATCGCAGTGAGCGCCTTGCCGCGATGGCTGATGCGATCCTTCTCGCCGGCCGGCAGCTGGGCCGTCGACACGTCGTAGCCGTCAGCGGCAAACAACGGGTCGTAGCCGAAACCGCCCTCCCCCTGCTCGGCGCGGAGGATGCGGCCCGGCATCTCGCCGAGCTCGACGACCTCATTGCCGTCCGGCGTGCAGAACGCCATGGCACAACGGAACTGTGCCGTACGTCGCTCGTCCGGAACATCGCCGAGCTGGCTGAGCAGCAGCGCGTTGTTGGCCGCGTCTCCCCCATCAGACTTGCTGACACCCGACCAACGCGCTGACAACACGCCGGGCATCCCGTTGAGCTCGTCAACGCAGAGCCCGGAGTCGTCAGCGAGCGACGGAAGACCGGTCACCTTGAGACACGCGCGAGCTTTGAGCAGCGCATTGCCCTCGAACGTCGACTCGGTCTCTGCCGGCTCGTCGTACGGAGTGACGTCGGTCAGGCCGAGGACCTCGATGCCGGGGATCAGCGGCTCGAGGATGCGACGCAGCTCGGTGAGCTTCTTCGCATTGTTGGAGGCCAGGACTACCTGGGTCATCGACCGAGGGCCTCCGCCTGCAGGCGGGTCAGGTCGGCGCAGCCCTTGCCGGCCAGCTCGAGCAGAGCATCCAGCTCTGCCTTGTCGAACGGCGCACCCTCGGCCGTTCCCTGCACCTCGATGAACTTGCCGGATCCCGTCATCACGACATTCATGTCTGTCTCGGCCCGTACGTCCTCGACGTAGGGCAGGTCGAGCAAAGGCACGCCGTCGATGATTCCGACCGAGATGGCCGCGACCGACTCAATGAGCGGTTCGCCAACGAGTGCACCCTGCGAGCGCAGGTGCTCAACGGCATCAGCAAGCGCGATGTAGGCGCCGGTGATCGCGGCCGTACGTGTTCCGCCGTCGGCTTGCAGGACGTCGCAGTCGATCGTGATCGTGTTCTCGCCGAGCGCCTTGTAGTCGATTGCGGCGCGCAGAGAACGCCCGACGAGGCGGGAGATCTCGTGCGTACGACCACCGATGCGGCCCTTGACCGACTCTCGCGATGAACGGTCGTGCGTGGCCTGCGGGAGCATGGCGTACTCGGCCGTCACCCAGCCGAGACCCGAACCCTTGCGCCAACGCGGCACGCCTTCGCTGGCGCTCGCGGCGCACAGCACCTTGGTCTTGCCGAACTCGATCAGGCACGAACCCTGCGCGTGGTCGAGCCAGTTGCGGGTGATGGTCACGGGGCGGAGCTGATCGGCGGTGCGGCCGTCTTCACGAGTCATGATGGCGACCCTATAGGCCGAGTTCGTAGACCGATCCGGGTGCCACGAGCTCGTACGGCCCGCCCCACGTGCTCTTGGTGTCAGCCTCGACCTCGGCAGCGTCGGTCCATGCGGGGATGTGCGTGATCAGCAGTCGTCCGACGCCTGCACGGGTGGCGTGGTCGCCGGCCTCAGCACCGGTGAGATGCAGGTTGGGCGGGTTGTCACTCGACTCGACGAACGACGCCTCGCACAGGAACGTGTCGGCGCCGGTGGCAATGTCGACCAGAGCATCGGTGGGTCCGGTGTCTCCCGAATAGACGAGCGTGTGGGTGTCGGTGGCGATGCGCATCGCGAACGCCGGAACCGGGTGATCGACGAGGCCTGACGTGATCGCGAACGGGCCGAGCTGCACGGTCTCGCCATCGACGTGATCGACGAAGTCGAACTGCTCGGTCATGCCGATCGGCTCGTCGATGCCGAACGCGATGGTCAGGCGCTCACCGGCGCCCTCAGGCGCGAGCACCGGGATGCGAGGCAGCACTCCAGCGGGGTGGTACTTGCTGACGACATAGAACCCCGAGAGGTCGAAGCAGTGATCAGGGTGCAGGTGCGAGAGCGCCACGGCATCGACGTCACGAAGATCGACGTGCCGCTGGAGGGCTCCGAGCGCACCGTTGCCGAGGTCGAGCACGAGACGGTAGGTACGCCCCTCGTACGGCGCCTCGATGAGGTAGCAGCTGGCCGGCGATTCGGCGCTCGGGAAAGAACCGGCACAGCCGATGATGGTGAGCTTCATCAGCGCTCACCTCGAAACGCTGGAAGCAGGAGTCGGGGTCCCCGCGAAAGCGCGAGTGGAGGCTGGTTGCGAACAAACCGGACGTTTGCATTAGCGAGTGGTTTCGTGGGGTGGCTCACACCGACACCCACGCAAACTGATCGACCGACTCGAGCTCGGGTCCGAGGAAGCGGTGGCCGAGCTCGCGGAACTCCTCGGGACGGCCAGTGGTCAGGAAGCGATGCTTCGGCGCAGGCAACGAGATGTCGCGCTCGAGGCCTTCGCGTACGAGCAGCGCGTAGACGTCCTTGGCGGTCTCCTCGGCACTCGACACGAGGGTGACGCCATCGCCCATGACGTACGAGAGCACGCCGGTGAGCAGCGGGTAGTGCGTGCACCCGAGGACGAGAGTGTCGACGCCCAGCTCGATCAACGGCTGGAGGTATGACTGCGTCGCCTCGAGCAGCTCCGGGCCGCTGGTGACACCCGTCTCGACGAACTCGACGAGTCGTGGGCACGCCTGGGTGTGAAGGGTGATGTCGGGGTTGGCGGCAAACGCGTCGTCGTACGCACGCGACGTCGCGGTGGCCTCGGTGCAGATGACGCCGATCTGTCCGTTGCGGGTCGCGCTGACGGCGCGACGTGTCGCAGGAATGATGACTTCGACGACCGGAACGTCGTATCGCTCGCGGGCATCGCGCAGGACTGCCGCACTGGCGGAGTTGCAGGCGATGACGAGTGCCTTGACGCCCTGATCAACCAGGTGATCGAGGCATTCGAGGGCGAATTCGCGAACCTCGGAGATCGGCTTGGGCCCGTAGGGCTGGCGAGCCGTGTCACCCAGATAGAGCACTGGCTCGTGCGGCAGCTGATCGAGCACGGCACGCGCGACCGTCAGGCCACCGAAGCCTGAGTCGAAGATGCCGATCGGTGCAGTACTCACGCCGACACCTCCGTTGAAAAAGCACTGTACGGACGCGCCGGCGTGATGGATTCATCGTTCATTCGCTGGCGCTCACTCACAACCGAAAAGGGTACGTGCGGGGACAGACACGGGAAAGCGAACGGGCCCAAGATCACATCCCGCGGGTATGTCAGAGCGGGAGCTTGGGCTGCGGCGGAGCATGTGCCGGATCGACGCCGTCGAACAACGATGACACCGATTCTCCGGCGTGGATGCGGGCGATTGCCTCGGCGAAAAGTCCCGCAACGGAGCGCACCTGAAGCTCAGGCCAGTCAGCCGGTGGCGGGACCGTGTCCGTGGTGACGACCTCAGTGATGCTGGGATGGTTGCGCAGTCGCTCGGCGGCCTTGCCGGTGAACAACCCGTGGGTACACGCGACGGACGCCTCCGTGCAGCCTTCTTCTTCGAGCTTGTTCATCAGCTCGACGATCGATCCGCCGGTGGCGATCTCATCGTCGAGGACGATGGCGGTCTTGCCTGCAACGTCACCAACGATGGCATCGATGACGACCTTGTCGTCAGCCTGACGCTGCTTGCTGCCGGCAGCGACGGGGACTCCGAGGAGCCGAGCGAACAGCGAAGCCGTCTTGGCGTTGCCGAGGTCAGGTGACACGACGACGACATTGCTGAGGTCGCGGTTTCGGTAGTGGTCGGCGAGCTCACCGATCGCAGTCAGGTGGTCGACCGGGACGCTGAAGAAACCGTGCACCTGGGGTGCGTGCAGTGTCATCGTGACGACTCGGTCGGCGCCGGCGCTCGTCAGCATGTCGGCCACAAGTCGGCCGCCGATCGAGATGCGCGAGGCGTCCTTCTTGTCCGATCGCGCGTATGCGTAGTGCGGGATGACGGCAGTGACCGAGGCGGCCGAGGCGCCACGCGCAGCATCGATCATCAGCAGCAGCTCCATCAGGTGGTCCTGCGTCGGCGGCACGAGCGGCTGGATGATGTAGACATCCTTGCGACGGCAGTTGGCTAGAAGCTGGACTTGCAGGCAGTCGTTGCTGAACCTGACGGTGTCGGACGCCGAGAGCGGCTGACCGAGCTCGGAGCAGATCTTCTCAGCAAGGGGCCGGTGCGCGCTTCCAGAGAAGACGACGATCTCGCTCACAGGACTGAGGCTAGCCGACGATGGGCAACCATTCGACCAGGTTCGTCAGGATGTTGTGCCGAGGTGTTCGACAGGTGGCGGGAAACTTCTCGATCCTGCTGTCGAAATCAGGCAGTCCCGATCGACGTAGGAGTGAACCGACCGTCAAGAAGGGACAATTCACATGTCATTCCAGGCATATCTCGACAACATCGAAACCAAGACCGGGCTCACCCCACGCGAGCTGCTCACGATCGCCCAGTCGAAGGGACTCGACTCCCCCGCGACGAAGGCCGGTGAGATCGTCGACTGGCTCAAGGCTGACCACGATCTCGGTCGCGGTCACGCGATGGCTCTCGTCCACGTCATCAAGCACGGCCCGAGGATCAGCGAGAAGCACGTGGGCACGGATGGCGTGCACCGCGACGAGTCGGTCGAACTGTGGCTCGACGGCAAGGCCACGAAGCCCTAGGCCCAGAGCTGGCCGTCGAGCTTGTCCTCGGCCTCATCGAGTGTGCCTTCGTACGCACCTGTCGAGAGGTACTTCCAGCCACCGTCGGCGACGATGAACACGATGTCAGCCGCCTCTCCTGCAGCGACACATTTCGCAGCTTGCGCCAATGCGGCGTGCAGGATCGCGCCGGTGGAGATGCCGGCAAAGATGCCTTCGGCTTCGATCAGCTCGCGCACTCGACGTACGGCATCGCGTGGCCCGACCGAGAACCGCGAGTCGATCATTGACTCGTCATACAGCTCGGGGACGAAGCCTTCGTCGAGGTTGCGCAGTCCGTAGACCAGCTCTCCGTAACGAGGTTCGGCGGCGACGATGCGTACGTCTGGCTTGTTGTCGCGGAAGAACCGACCAACACCCATCAACGTTCCGGTCGTGCCGAGGCCGCCGACGAAATGGGTGACCTCGGGAAGGTCGGCGAGGATCTCGGGGCCGGTACCGGCGTAGTGCGCATCAGCGTTGGCGGGGTTGCCGTACTGGTAGAGCATCACCCAGTCGGGATGCTCAGCCGCAAGGCCTTTGGCGACACGAACGGCCTCATTTGAGCCGCCTGCGGCCGGGGACGGGATGATCTCGGCGCCCCACATCGTCAGCAGCTGAGTGCGCTCGATGGACGTGTTCTCAGGCATGACGCAGATCAGCTTGTAGCCGCGCTGACTGGCGACCATCGCGAGGGAGATACCGGTGTTGCCGCTGGTGGGCTCGAGAATCGTGTCGCCAGGCTTGAGCAACCCGTCGGCTTCGGCCTTGAGGATCATCGCCAGCGCTGCACGATCCTTGATCGAGCCCGTCGGGTTCTGGTCCTCGAGCTTCGCCCACAGACGGACGTCTGAGCTGGGCGACAGCTTGGGGAGCCCGACGAGCGGGGTGCCGCCGACTGAGTCGATCAGCGAGTCAAAACGCATACGGGACCGATCAGGAGAGGGCGCCGCCGGCGACCGCGGGCAGGATGACCACGGTGTTGCCATCGGCGAGAGGAGTGGCCAGGCCACCAGTGAAGCGGATGTCCTCGTCGTTCACGTAGATGTTGACGAATCGGCGCACCTCGTCGTTCTCCACGAGGCGTTCCTTGATGCCGGCGTGATCGACTTCGAGCTGGTCGATCAGCTCAGCGACCGTGGCGCCCGCGCCGTCCACGGCGCGCTCGCCGCCGGTGTAGGGACGCAGGATCGTCGGGATGCGGACCTCGATCGCCATCAGTGTTCTGCCTTCTGTTCGGTTGGTACGTAGCGTGTGCCGTCTTCATAACTCTCGACGACCTTGACTTCTTCCTCAGTGACCTCGCCATCGACTATCCGGTAGGACCGGAAGTCAACAGGGCCGCTCTCGTGCGCGCCGTCGCGGGTCGACACCAGCACGTAGTGGGCGCCGGGTTCGCCCGCGAGATTGATGTCAGTGCGGGACGGATAGGCCTCGGTCGCGGTGTGCGAGTGATAGACGATGACCGGCTCTTCGTCGTTGTCGTCCATCTCCCGATAGAGCTTGAGCAGGTCGCCGGAGTCGAACTCGTAGAACGTCGGCGACATCGCAGCATTCAGCATCGGTATGAAGCGGGTCGGCAGGTCCGAGCCAATCGCGCCTGCCACGACACCGCACGCCTCGTCGGGGTGGTCACGTCGAGCGTGCGCGATGATCGCGTCATGGGTCGCCTGGTCGATCGTCAGCACCCACGGAGTTTATCGGCTATCGCCGCAACGAATTCAGCGTGACCGGTGACCAAGACAGCAGATCGTTCAGCTCCGTACTCAACGGCGAATCGGGTGATCAATTCCTGTGCCTTGTCGAGGTCGTCCTGGACGTACGTACGATCCTCACCGGGCCACGCGTCTTGGTCAAACTCGACGATGCGGTCGATCGGTTCGTGGCGCACGAACACAATCTCCTCGATGCCATCGCCGCGGTGTCCATACGGAAGGTGGCGCGACGCCTCGCTGGCTTCGTTGTCGTCGCGGTAGCCGACGAGCGCCACCACCTTCGAGTGCTTGCCCGCGCGGATCCGATCGAGCATTTCACCTGCGGACGGAAGGCCTCGAGAGGTTCGAGCCAGAGCGCAGGCGACTCACCGATGACCTCAGTCCAGGGCAGCAATGAGGGTTTCCTGCACGTAGCCGAGCCAGTCGTAGATCTCAGACATCGCCACGATCGCTTCGTCGGCTGACTCACCGACGAGCATCGCGTCCTCTTCGTTCTCGATACCGAGACGTACGGCGAGCGAGAGTCGGATGTCGGTCAGCGACTTGAGCCAGGACTGCACCGCATCGGCGTTCAGCTCGACCTCGATGTCAGCACCGTCGTCCTCGATCGGGGCCGCGAACGTCAGACCGCCGTCAATCAGAGATTCGATCAGTACTTCAGCGTGGTGCACCTTGGTGGACGTCAGCGATCGCTCGGTGAGTCTGCGGAACTCTCCCGAGTCCTCCTCGCTGCTGCGATAGGCGTCGGGAAGCAGCCGCGCGAGCACCGGGTCCTCCGGCGGAACGGCGGACGCGCCCATACCGAGCTGGACCGCCAAGGGATCGGCATCGGACTCCGCTGCGCCGTTGCGATCACGCAGCAGCTCGACGACCTGGCCCGCAAGATTGGCCAACAAGTGCGCCTCGGCTGATGTGAACGTCGAGACGAGTCCTCCGCGACGACGGCGTTTGAAAGGCTTCAATGTGCGTCAGCTCGGTCCAGGGTGGCCCACAGGCCGTACTCATGCATGGCCTGCACATGGCGCTCCATCTGCTCGCGGCTGCCGCTCGACACAACGGCCTTGCCATCATGGTGCACGGCAAGCATCAGCTCGTGCGCCTTCTCGTCGGTGTAGCCGAAGTAGTTGCGGAACACGTAGGCCACGTAGGACATCAGGTTGACCGGATCGTTCCAGACGATGGTGACCCACGGATCCTCGAGCTCCACGATGGCCTCGAAGTCAGACTCGACGATCTCGATAGGGGTGGGCGTGGTCACGTCTCCCATTGTGGCGCAGTCGTATGTTGCGGCGAAATGCCCGTGTACGGCAGGCATAGTCTGGCTCGCATGACAGAGCGCTCAACTGACAGTTCTGCCCTACTGACCGACCGCTACGAGCTCACGATGCTGCAGGCGACCCTGCGCGACGGAACTGCGCAGCGATCGTGCGTATTTGAGCTGTTTGCGCGCAGACTCTCGGGCGGACGCCGGTACGGAGTGATCGCCGGCGTGGGCCGACTGCTCGATGCGCTCGAGAGCTTCCGCTTCGGTGAGGCCGAGCTTGCGTGGCTACGCGAAGCGAAGGTGGTCGACGAGGACACGATCGCGTGGCTCGCCAGCTATCGGTTCACCGGATCGATCTGGGGCTATCCCGAGGGCGAGATCTACTTCCCCTACTCCCCCGTGCTGATCGTCGAAGGCACGTTCGCCGAGTGCGTGATCCTCGAGACCGTCTTCCTGTCGATCCTCAATCACGACTCGTCGATCGCCTCGGCAGCCGCACGCATGGTCAGCGCCGCGGGCGACCGACCCTGCATCGAGATGGGTTCGCGCCGCACGCACGAGCAGTCAGCGGTCTCTGCCGCGCGAGCCGCGTACGTCTCCGGCTTCGCTGCGACCTCCAACCTCGAAGCCGGCCGTACGTACGGCATCCCGACGACAGGAACGAGCGCCCACTCGTTCACCCTCCTGCACGACACGGAGCGCGATGCTTTCAAGGCGCAGGTTCGGGCGCTCGGCAACGGCACGACCTTGCTGGTCGACACGTACGACATCCCGGAGGGCGTTGAGCTCGCGGTCGAAGTTGCCGGTCCCGAGCTCGGCGGCGTACGACTCGACTCCGGCGATCTCGTGTCGCTGGCCACGACCGTACGCAAACAGCTCGATGCGCTCGGCGCCACCTCGACCAAGATCACGGTGACGAGCGACCTCGACGAGCACGCAATTGCTGCGCTGGCGTCCGCGCCGGTCGATGGCTACGGGGTCGGGACGGCCCTCGTCACGGGATCGGGCGTTCCCACGAGCAGCTTCGTCTACAAGCTGGTGGCGCGCGTCGGCAACGACGGCGAGATGGTGTCCGTCGCGAAGGCGAGCAAGGACAAGATCTCGGTCGGCGGCCGCAAGTACGCGCTGCGCCGCCAGACCAAAGCCGGTGTTGCAAAGACCGAGGTCATCGGCATCGGTGGCGAACCCGAAGGTCCGGGTCGCCTCCTGCTCGTCGAGCTCGTACGAGGCGGCAAGCGCATCCACCACGAGTCACTCGAGGATGCCCGTGCCCGTCTCAAGTCATCGCTCGAAGAGCTGCCACCGGCTGCGAAACAACTCTCCCGTGGCGAACCCGTCATCGACACGGCATTCGAGGATCTGTCATGACCGAGCGCCAGCGAGGGAAACAAGGGACTGTCATGCCATTACGTCCGTATCGTGGGTTTCAAACGGACGTGATGGCATGAGAAAAGCACTCATCGTCGTTGACGTTCAGAACGACTTCTGCGAGGGCGGATCACTTGCCGTCGCCGGTGGCGCTCAGGTCGCCACTGAGGTCGCCGCGCTCATCGACTCGGGCGGGTACGACGTCGTCGTCGCCACTCGCGACCACCACATCGACCCCGGCTCGCACTTCTCTGACAACCCCGACTTCGTCGACTCGTGGCCACGGCACTGTGTCGTCGGGACCGAGGGCGAGGAGTTCCACGCTCCACTTGCAGCACCCATGTTCGACGAGATCTTCTTCAAGGGCGAGTACGCCGCGGCCTACTCCGGTTTCGAGGGCGCGTCAGCGAACGGTGCGCCGCTCGCCAACTGGCTCCGCACCTCGGGCATCAAGGTGGTCGATGTGTGCGGTATCGCGACCGACTACTGCGTACGCGCGACTGCGCTCGACGCTGCCGCGGAGGGATTCGCGGTCACCGTGCTCGAAGGCCTCACGGCGGCTGTGTCGAACGACAACCTGCCGAAGGTCCGCGCGGAGTTCGACGCCGCCGGCATCACGACCCGCTAGAGCAGCTCCTTCGCGAGCAGCTCCAGAGTCCGCACGCGACCCGGTGCCGTCCGCGGATCGGTGCCCCGGCGCGCCGACGCAACGGGGTTGACCATGACTTCGTCGACGCCGAACTGCTCGGCCAGCTCGCGGATCTGCGTGGCGGCGTCGCCCGGGGTACCGACGACAGCCCGCGCGAGACCCGCATCTACGAGCGCCGCCTGCTGCGGGTGAAGAGTCTGTGCCTGCGCATCCTCGACCAGGTCGAGTGCCGTGAGTGGTTGACCCGTACGTAGCTTCGCCATGAGCTGGAGGTTGGGCAGCATCAGCGCAGCAGCTTCCTCGGCGGTCTCCGCAACGGCGGCGTTGACCGTGAGGAACGTTGTCGGTGCCGTAGTGATCTCGCTGGGCTGGAACTCGGACCGGTACGTCGCGAGCGCCTCGGCAGTCCCCCGGCCCGAGAAGTGATGGGCGAACACGTACGGCAGGCCCTTCGAAGCCGCCAAGTGTGCTGAGTACATCGACGAGCCGAGCAGCCACATGCGCGGCTCCGTCGCCGCTGCCGGCGTCGCCTTCAGTACGTATTTTGAATCCAGCGCAGTGTTCTGCCGCGGGATCGCGACCCGTACGCCAGCCGCGCCCATGAGCGCCATGACGTCGTCGAGGTACTGCGGGAAGTTGGCGATGTCGGTGTCGTCGCGACCTGCTGCTCCGCGCAGCGCCATCGACGTCACGGGGTCAGAGCCCGGCGCGCGACCAATGCCCAGGTCGATCCTTCCGGGGTGCGCGGCCTCGAGCAGCGCGAACTGCTCCGCCACCGCCAGCGGAGCGTGGTTGGGCAGCATCACCCCACCCGAGCCCAGCCTGATCGACTCGGTCTGCGCGGCGAGGTGCGCGATCAGCACCGGCGGGGATGTGGCGGCCACCGCCGGCATGTTGTGGTGCTCGGCAACCCAGAACCGGGTGAATCCGAGTCGATCGGCGGACTGCACCAGCGCGACGCTGGCGGCGATGGCATCGCCCGTCGTCTGGTCGGATCGAACAGGCACGAGGTCGAGCACGGAAAGTCTCACAGCTGGTTCAACCCACGAACACAGACAAACCTTCCGATTTGCGATGATCGATCATCAAGAGACAACTCAGCCCCCTCGCCCAGGAGCGTGTTCCATGACCAACGTCAACCAGTCAACAGCCAACTGGCGACTGTTTGGTGGTGGCGGCCTCGCGCTCGGCGGATTTCTCTATGCGCTGACGTACATCCTGGCGAGAGACGGCTCGTATGACACGTCTTGGCTCGGAGTGACCTCACTCGCCATCGCCGGACTCGGGTTCTTCTTCGTCGCATACGGCCAGACCGGTAGCAATGGCGCCGTGGGCGCGAGCACAACCGGAAAACTCGCGCTGTACGCAACGTCCGGACTGTTCCTGCTGGACGCCCTCCTGCGGATCCTGGTCCACGAGGGTTCCAACGTCGACTCGAAGACTCTCGACATCCTCCAGCTCGCCACCGTAGTCGCCTTGGCGTGGGCTGCGTACGAGGTCTCCAAGAAGGCCGTCGCAACTGAAAATGCAAGCATCGCGTTGTTCGGCGTCGCAGCCTGGGCTGCCCTGGTCCAGATCCTCAACTGGGCTGGCGGATACGGCTGGTGGCAGGCATTCGTGCTGGGCCTTTCGATCCTGGCTACCGGCGTGCTCTACATAAACAACAAACCCGACACGACCTAGGCGTAGATCGCGACTTCACTGGCCTTGACTGAGAGATAGACCTTGGTCCCAGGCATCAGCTGGAGGTCCGCGACAGCCGCAACTGTGACGTCGGCGCTGACCTCGGCGGTGCGCACTCGCACCTGGGCGCCAATCGGCTCGAGCGCCGTCACAGTCGCTGCGAACACGTTGCGCGGACTGCCCACGGGTGGCTCGAGATAGACGCTCACAGAGCTGGGACTGAAAACGGCCACGGCTGCTTGCGCATCGTCAATCGGCTCGGCGGAGAGGCCCTCGACGTGCGAGCCATCGGGGGTTCGTACGCCGCCGTCCTCGGCCACGCCGCTCATCAGGTTGAGGCCTGCGATCCGGGCCCCGAACGGGCTGCGCGGCCTGGCCAGGACGTCCTTCGTCGCACCCTGCTCGACGATGCGCCCGCGATCCATGATGATCACCCGGTCCGCAAGCAGTGCCGCATCCAGCGCGTCGTGGGTCACGATGATCGCGGTGCGATCCGTGAGCACGCGTTTGATCATCTGGCGCATCGCGGGAACGACCGTGATGTCGAGCGCTGCCATCGGCTCGTCGAGCAGCAGCAGCTTGGGCTCGGCCGCGAGGGCGCGGGCCACTCCGATGCGCTGCGCTTGTCCTCCGGAGAGCTGGGATGGCTTGAGGCCGGCGAGGCCTGCTGCGTCGACCTCGGACAGCCAGCGCTGTGCTGCTGCCCGTGACTCTGCACGGCTGAGGCCGGCACTCCTCGGCCCGAAGGCGACATTGTCCGTCACGTCGAGGTGCGGGAAGAGCAACGCATCCTGCGACAGCAGCGCCGTGCCGCGAAGGTGCGGGGCTTTGCAGGTCCCATCACCGAACAGCACTTCACCGGCGAGGGTCGCTCGACCGGTGTCCGGGCGGAGGATCCCGGCGATGGCCGCCAGCACAGACGACTTGCCGGCGCCGTTGGGTCCAAGGATCGCCAGTGTCTCCCCGTCCGCGACCTCAAAGGCGACGTCCACGTTGCGCCTATCGATCGTTGCTTCAAGGTTCAGGCTCACAGTGCGCTGCTCCTGGTCCCGCGTACGAGGCCGATCACGAGCACAGCAACGACCACGAGCACCAGTGAGAGCGCAACGGCAGCATCCGGATCGACCTCCCGTTGGAGATAGATCTCCAGTGGCAGCGTTCGGGTGACGCCTTCGAGGCTTCCTGCGAACGTGATCGTCGCGCCGAACTCGCCGAGCGCCCGCGCGAACGAGAGCACCGCTCCTGCAGCGAGACCCGGCAGCACAAGCGGCAGGGTGACCCGGCGCAGGACCGTTGTGGGTCGAGCTCCAAGCGTGGCAGCGACGACCTCGTACCGCTCCCCGGCCGTACGAAGCGCCCCCTCGAGGCTGACGACCATGAACGGCAGCGCGACGAAGGTCTGCGCGATCACCACGGCCGTCGTCGAGAATGCGATCTGCAGTCCGAGCACATCGATCGTCTCGCCGAGCAGGCCCTGACGACCGAACGTGTAGAGCAGCGCAATGCCGCCCACAACAGGCGGAAGGACGAGTGGAAGCAGCACGAACGACCGGACCAAGGTCTGGCCGCGGAACGTCGTACGCGCGAGAACCAGCGCCATCGGCACTCCGAGCAGCATGCAGAGCACCGTGCTCACAGCGGACGTACGCAGGCTCAACCACAGGGCTGTACGCGACGAGTCCGAGCTGATCAGCGAAACGAAGCTGCCCCAGTCGACCCGGGCCGTTATCGCCACGAGCGGCAACACGATGAACGCTGCCCCCACAGTGGCGGGGATGAGCACCCACCGAGGTACCTGCATCAGGGTGCACCGAAGCCGGCTTCAGCCAACACGGCCTGTCCTCTGTCACTGGCGACGAACACTGCGAATGCCTTCGCAACGTCAAGGCTCTGGCTGTTCCTCAGAGCTGCCACCGGATAGGTGTTCACGACGTCTGCCGACTCCGGGAAATCGATTCCGTTGACCTTGTCTCCGGCCGCTTTCACATCGGTGACGTACACAAGCCCGGCATCGGCTTCACCCGAGATGATCTTGCCGAGTACATCGGCGACCGACGGCTCCTCACTGACCGGCTTGATGTCCACGCCCGAGGCTTCTTCGACCTGCTTTGCGGCGGAGCCGCAGGGCACCTGCTCGGCACACAACACGACCTTGATCCCGGAAGCTGCCAGGTCTTTGAGAGAGTCGACCTTTGCCGGGTTGTCCGGAGGCGTCGCAATCTCCAGCGTGTTGGTCGCGAAGTTGACGGGCGTACCGGAGACGAGATCGTCGGCTGTCGCCTTGTCCATGTTCTTGGTGTCGGCTGACGCGAAGACGTCGGCTGGCGCACCCTGCTGGATCTGCGCGACGAGGTCGGCGGAGCCGGCGAAATTGAACCTCACACTCACCCCAGCGTTCTCGGCTTCGAACTGTGTGCCGAGCTCGGTGAACGTGTCCTTGAGCGATGCCGCGGCAAACACCGTGATCGTCACCGGGTCGGGTGACGATGTCTCCTTGGGTGCGTCTGACCCGCAGGCGGCAATGGTGGTGAGCGCGAACGCAACCGCGATTGCTCCGATGATGCGGTTCATCACGATCCTTCCAGGCTCTCGATGATGACGTTGGTGGACTTGACGATGGCTACGGCGACGGACCCTGGTTCAAGGCCGAGCTCTTCGACGGCTTCGCTGCTCATCAGCGAGACGACGCGGAACGGTCCGCACTGCAGGTCGACCTGTGCCATGACGGCATCGGTCTTCACGGCAGTAACGAGTCCGATGAAGCGATTGCGTGCCGAGGTCACTGATCCGGAGTCCGGCAGCGACTTGGCCTGTTCGCTCGCGAAGTCAGCCAGCAGCCGACCGTCGATCGCCATGCGCCCTGAGGCGTCCTCGCTCGACTCCAGCGCCCCGCTGCTGACCCAGCGGCGGACCGTGTCGTCGCTGACCCCGAGGAACTTTGCTGCCTCGGATATCCGTATTTGCGGCATATCAGAAACTCTAGAGCAGCATCTACGGTTTCGCTGAGCGAGGTGATTTCGATCGTGACAGGATCGCTGCATGCCATCCGAAGTGATCGAGGTCGAGGACCACTTGGCGAACATCCTTCGGGCTGTCACACCGTTGCCGTCGGAGACTGTTGCGCTGCGGCAAGCAGGCGGACGCACCCTCTCCGCGGACCTGATCGCCGCCCACAACATCCCGGCGTTCGAGAACTCCTCGATGGACGGATTCGCCGTGCTGTACGCCGACGTGTCCGGCGCTTCGCCCCAAAACCCGGTGGCCCTTGAGATCGTTGCCGATATCCCGGCCGGCACAGATCTCGATCCTCTCGTCGCACCGGGACAGGCCGCTCGCCTCATGACTGGCTCCGTCATGCCGAGCTCCGCCGACACCGTCGTCCCGTTCGAGCACACCGTCGAAGGGCTCACAGATCGTCTTGATCGGGTGACAGTCGTCGAGGCGCCTCGGCAACAGGGGGTCTTCGTACGGCACCCGGCCGAGGATATTGCCGTGGGCGACCTGCTCCTCAGCGCGGGAACTCATCTCGGTCCCAGACAACTGGCGTCGGCGCTCGCCGCCGGCCTCGTCGAGGCCCAGGTGGCCAGGACACCACGCATCGCGATCGTGTCGACCGGAAGCGAGCTCGTCACCGACGGGTCTCCCCTTGCTCGTGGTCAGATTCCCGACTCGAACAGCCCGATGCTCGCCGAGCTGGCCCGCGAAGCCGACGCGGAAGTTGTCCTCCATGCCTCGGTCGCGGATCACGACTCAGAGGTACTCGCGATCGTCGAGGAGCTCGGGCGGCTCAAGGCAGACGTCGTGGTGTTCACGGGAGGTATCAGCGCTGGGGCCTACGACGTCGTGAAGTCAGCGTTGTCAGACAACGAGCTCATGCAGTTCACCCATGTACACATGCAGCCAGGCAAGCCTCAAGGCTTCGGCGTCGCCCCGTCGGGCCTCGTGCTCTTCGGCCTCCCTGGCAACCCGGTCAGCACAGCCGTGTCGTGGGAAGTGTTCGTGCGTCCAGCTCTGCTGGCGATGCAGGGACGTACCGAGATCCACCGTCGAGTCATCCGCGTCACGACGACCGTCGGTTGGAAGTCGCCCGCCGGTCGGCGCCAGTACACGCCCGTCACGCTCGACACGACCGACGCAGGCAAGTGGACCGCGAGTCCCGCGTCGCCGGGTCACTCCGGCTCTCACCTCGTGGGGTCGCTGGCACGCGCCGATGGCTACGCGGTGATCGCCACTGACGCCGAGGGCGTCGAGCCCGGCCAGGAAGTCGATGTCATGGTGGTGACATGACAACCCGTCACGCAGCGGTCATCACCGTCTCTGACC
The DNA here is from genome assembly GCA_038256885.1 of Propionibacteriales bacterium. Lineage (GTDB taxonomy): Bacteria > Actinomycetota > Actinomycetes > Propionibacteriales > Nocardioidaceae > Aeromicrobium. The sequence goes on along the minus strand of JBBSJW010000036.1, from coordinate 13,351 downwards.
GCGCAGCCGCCGGCACATCCACTGACACGAGTGGGCCAGCCGTTGCCGATCTCCTGCGCGAGGCCGGCTACATCTGCGGAGACCCGGTCGTCATTCCGGATGGGGCCGACTCGGTCGAGGAGGCACTGCTCCAAGCCACCAGGTCCGGGGCCAGGCTGGTGATCACGACCGGCGGCACCGGCGTCGCACCGCGAGACGAAACCCCTGAAGGTACGGATCGTGTCATCACCCGACATCTCCCGGGCATCGTCGAGGAGATCCGACGCGCAGCCGTCCTGGAGAAGCCCGGCGGGATGCTTTCGCGCGGTCATGCAGGGATCGTCGGCGAGGCGCTGGTCGTCAACGTTCCCGGCTCCCGCGCCGCAGTCGCATCCGCCGTGCCGATCATCCTGTCTGTGGCGGGACACGTCATCGATCAGCTCGAAGGCGGCGATCACTGATGGCACCCGAGCTCAGCCTGGCGAAGATCAGCGAGGTCCCGCTCGATGTGGCGGCGCACCTATCGGCAGTCGAGGATCCAGCAGCTGGTGCTGTCGCGACATTCATCGGAAAGGTTCGCGACCATGATCCGGAGGTCGATGGGGTCGTTCAGTTCCTCGAGTACGAGGCGCACCCCGATGCCGAGACCTTCTTGATCGACATCGCCCAGCGGGTCATGGGCGATCACTCCGTGCGCCTCGCCGTCAGCCATCGCATCGGCCGGCTGGAGGTCGGCGACCTGGCCGTGGTGGTCGCCGTGTCGTCGCCGCATCGAGCCCTGGCATTCGACGTCTGCCGCGACGTCATCGAGACCATCAAGGCCGACCTGCCCATCTGGAAGCGGCAGACGGACGCCGAGGGCGACGCGTCCTGGAAGGGACTCGGCTAGCCGCCTGCGAACGGCGGGAGGACGTCAGCCAGCTCGGCTTCATCCAGCTCGTGGTCATCGGCGCGAAGTGTGCCGTCGACCAGGAGCGCGCAATGACCGAGGATCGGCCCGAGATCGGGGTGATCGCGTAGGAGTCCTGCTCGCAGCTCTCCCACCGACGTCTCCGACCGGCTCTCCGAGTCGATTCCCGCAGCCTCTCGTGCACCGGCATAGAAGCGGACCGTGATCACGCTGGCTCTTCCGTACGTCGCCAGTCACCGGAACGGCCACCTGACTTCGCGACGACCCTGACGTTCTGAAGGCTGGCTGTGCGGTCGATGCCCTTGACCATGTCGATCACCGCAAGACCAGCAACGGCCACGGCCGTCAGCGCTTCCATCTCGACGCCCGTACGGTCGGCGGTTCGTACAGTCGCCTCGATGTCGACTCCCGCGTCGGTGATGACCAGGTCGACCGTCGCGCCGTGGATGCCGATCACGTGCGCCAGCGGAAGCAACGTCGGCGTGGACTTTGCCGCCTGGATGCCGGCGATCCGGGCGACGGCAAGTACATCTCCCTTCGGAGTCTCCCCTGACCGAAGGAGCTCGACGACCTCAGATGAGCATGTGACTGAACCTCGGGCCGTTGCGGATCGCGTTGTTGGACTCTTCTCCGTCACGTCGACCATCCGTGCGTGTCCCGAAGCATCGAGATGGGTGAAGTCCATCGTCAAAGTGTCCCAGATCGCAGCCCACGTCGTTGATTGAGACAGCCAGTACGGCCGGCTGTCCGTAAGGTTGAGCCATGCAACTGATCGACACGCACGGACGGGTCGCCACTGATCTCCGTGTGTCGCTGACCGATCGGTGCAACCTGCGGTGCCAGTACTGCATGCCCGCCGAGGGCCTTGAGTGGATGCCCACCGAGGACACGCTCACGGATGACGAGCTCAACCGGCTCATTCGCATCGGCGTCGAGATGCTCGGCGTACGAGACATCCGGTTCACCGGAGGTGAGCCACTGCTTCGTCGCGGCCTCCCCGCGATCGTGGCCGCGACCAACGCCCTGCCGTCAAACCCTCGGACGGCCATGACCTCGAACGGACTGGGCCTCAAGCACACGGCGAAGGCACTCGCCGAGGCTGGACTCGATCGGGTGAACGTCAGCCTCGACACCACCGATCCGGAGACCTTCGCCAAGATCACCCGTCGCGATCGCCTGTCCGACGTCATCGAGGGCCTTCAGGCCGCGTCCGACGCGGGGCTCGCACCCGTCAAGGTCAACGCAGTCCTGCTGCGTGGCATCAACGACGTCGAAGCACCCGATCTCCTTCGCTGGTGCATCAAGCACAGTTTCGAGCTGCGGTTCATCGAGCAGATGCCGCTCGACGCCCAGCACGGCTGGAACCGGGCTGAGATGATCACCGCGGCCGAGACACTGGCACTGCTGGAGGTGCATTTCACGCTGACTCCGATGGACGGTCGCGGTTCGGCTCCGGCGGAGAAGTTTTTGGTCGACGACGGCCCCCACACCGTCGGCATCATCGGCTCCGTGACGCGTCCGTTCTGTGGTGACTGCAATCGCGTACGCCTCACCGCCGACGGACAGATCCTCAACTGCCTGTTCGCGCGCGAGGAGTCAGACCTTCGATCAGCACTGCGTGCTGGAGCGTCCGATCTCGAGATCGCCGAGCGGTGGGTTGCCGCCATGGCGACCAAGCTGCCAGGGCATGGCATCGACGATCCGACCTTCCTTCAGTCGGCTCGTCCGATGTCATCGATCGGCGGCTAGCAACCCTCAGGTGACCTTGGTGACCTTGCCGGTGGAGCTGAAGTACACCGCACGGGTGACCTTCGTGCCCGACTTGGTCTTGGCGCAGTAGGTGAACTTCGTCGAGAGGCGCGAGTGGGGCTGGCCGGCCGTGAGCAGCACGCTCTTGACCGATGTCCCCGTCTTGATGGCGTTGAACACCGACGTGAACTTGAGCACCTTCGGATCGCGGCAGGCGTCGTTGCTGACACCCTGCGCGCGTTCCCACGTCAGGAGGTAGGCCTCAGAGCCACGAGCCATGTCGTCAGCAATTGCGCCGCCGCCCTGCTTGCGGAGGTCCTCGATCCAGTCGGGGTAGAGACCGTAGTGCGAGACACCGTCGAGGTTGATGTCGTAGATGCGCTCGCCGCTGACCTGCTTGTCGATCGTCACGCCACCCAGACCCTTGAAGGGGTAGACCACCTTGTTGGGAGCGTCGGCGCCGCGGGGGTCGCCCTGCGCACCGAGTCCGTTGATGTCGGCGCCGTATCCGATGCCGAAGTAGTAGCGCGAGTCTGCCCAGGTCAGGTGCTTCTTCCACTTGTTGACGAATCCCGTGCTGTCTCCGGCGTACGGCGTGATCATGCCGCCGGCCTTGTAGATGCGCGGGTACGCGTCAGGAGTGGACCAGGAGTGGCTTGAGAGGACTCCTGGGTACTTCAGCTTCTCGGTCAGGTCGAGCGATGACTTGCGGGCATTGACGCTCATGTGGTCCGGATCGAAGAGCATCTGCCGCTTCGCTACACCGGCGATCGTGTGATCACCCAGGGCCGTCAGTCCGAGCGCATTGCAGTGCGGGCCGCTCCCATAGAGCGGCAGCTTGATCGGCAGACCGAGGCTGGCGACCGCACCGAACAGAGCGTCCTGCTCGGGGATGATGTCGGGTGCCGCGATCTGCGTATTGTCCGAAACCTCGGGATCAGGGTCAGTGCACTTGCGCATGTCCCAGAACGATCCGGTCTCCAAGAAGTTGGCGCCGTTGACTAGCGGCCCGATGGTTCCGCTGTCACCGGCAACGCCCGACAGCGCGTTGTCGAACTTGTTGACCAGTTCCAACTGTCGTACGCCCATGGCGTGGATATCGTCGAGCTGCTTGTCGATCTTCGCTGTGCTGCACTGCGGAATGCCAAGCTTGATGGAGCAGCCGAACGGAACACTCGTCTCCATACCCATGACAACGGCGAGCTTGCCCTGGTTGATGACCTTGCGCGCCTGGAACGGGTCGGTGACGATGCGGTACCAGCCCTTGCCGGGCCCGCCGTTCTGCGCGTCGATGTAGCGCTCGAGCTTGCGCATGTCGGATGCCTGGAGACGGATAGACGCCATGTCATCACAGGAGTTGCGCTTGAGCGGGTAGATCATGCAGAGCTGGTTGTTCTCCACGAGGAGGTTGACGAAGATGCGCTGACCGCCACGCCACGACCGCTCGAGCCATTTGTAGTAGGTGCCCTCGTGGGTCAGTGAGTCGGGTGCCGGCCAGTCCTTGAACGTGGGCCAGCCGATCGTGTCGTGCGGCTCAATCGTCCCCCCCTTTGTGAAGTTCTCCAGGACAGCCCCACTACCGCCGGTGAGCGTGTGGTCTGGGCAGTCGACCAGCGCCGCCGTCACTCCGTACGGGTGCCACGGGCGACCACAGTGCGCCTGTCCGCCGAGGAACTCAAATGCCATGCCATGCGTGTGCGCGTCAACGTAGCCGCGCACCTCCTGGTACGTCGTCTTGCCGCCGAACGGGTTGCCTGTGACGTTGACATCGACCTCTGGCCACGCCTCACAGCCGGTTGTGGTCTTCAGCGCGAATGTGCTTGCGCCGCCATTGATGAGCTTGCCAGCAGCATCGACGTTGACCGCCTTCGCCAGCGTCGGCTGCGTGAACGTGAACGCGGTACCTACCCGCTGCACGGTCCAGTCGCTGGCGGCCGAGGGCTTCGCGGCGGGCTTGATCGCCGAACCACCCGAGGAGAGGAAGCTCGCGGGCTTCCCATAGAGCAAGTACGTCCCGAGATCAGTGGCCTGGAAGTGGAACGGCTCGGCCTCCGAGATGGTTGCTCCCGATGCCGTGTAGCCGCTGCCAGCTCGCGCAACCCATTTGCTGTTGCTCTTGGACTGGAGGGCGTAGCAGCCTCCGGCCATCGCATAGCGATCCTGCGGGACTGACGCGCGAGGAGCAGGCGACGGGGTCTTGATGAGGGTGGGGTCGGCCTCCAGGCGTTGCGCCTCGACGCCGGACACGCCTGCCAGCGCTTCAAAGGCGGTCGTGGGGTCGGCAGTTTCAGCCGACTCAGGTGCGCGAGAGATGGCGTTCTTGGTTGCCGGATCCGTGTGCGAGTGTGCGTGCCCGTCACCGTCACCGGCCTTCGGAGCGGCTGCGTTCGACGAGTCGCCGTGGAACTGGTCGGTCCATGCGGCATACGCCGGGAACGTGCCGACTGTCAGCGCGATCGTCACCGCAGCAATCGATATTGGCCAGAAGTGACGGTGTCGCAGGACTCGTGACATGGATTCCCTCTCGAAGTGACCCAGCTGTCACAACGAGACGCGCAACACAAAAGTCACGTGGAGTTACACCTCAAGCAACGGTTGATTCATCACTCATTCCAGGCATCGACTCAGGGAACGTGCCGAGCCGTTCGATGATGTAGCCACCCGGATAGGACTTGATCCGCTTGAGGTCAACGGCGTGCAACGGCTTGCGACGCGGCGGCATGAAGCGGACGATCCGGCCCCGCATACGAAGGCTTGCGCGCGAAAGCCAGACGACGGGACGCGGCGGCTTCTTGTAGCCGAAGGCCTTGAGCAGGTGGTCGTCCATCAGCGCACGGCTGAAGAGGTTGGTGCCCTTGGCGAAGATTCTTGGATAGAACGACACGAGGAGATTGAGCGTCGCATCGGCAACCGCCCGGGACTTGTCGTCGTACGCAAAGTGCTCGTCCTCGTACGTGTCGAGCAGCTCTTCGAACTCTGCGAAGTCGGCTGGGATGTCCTTGATGCCCATGAGCCGGCCCAGGCGTTGGTAGTAGCGGACGGCGGCGATCTTCTCAGCCTCGACACCCTTGCGCCAGCCATAGTCACGGATCCAGCGCTGCGGGATAACGACGAACGTCGCGAGGACGTAGCGCATGTCGTCGTTGGAGATGTCGTAGCTGCCGTGCATCTGGTTCATGCGTCTCACGGCGGAACGGCCCTTTTGCGACTCCATTCCCTCGTCCAGCACGGACTCGAGGACCAGAGCGGTGTCGTCGTGGCGCTTCTGGGTGTCCCCCGTGAACTGGTCGGTGTCGTAGAGCAGCCGGCCGATCGACGGGACCGCGTACGTACGGAACAGCGCGAAGCTCAGCGACTGCTGGACGTCCCACGGGAACTCGTAGTAGCTGATGATCCGCGAGATCTCCTCGAAGTCGGTCTCCGGATCAAGCTCTGCGATCTTGCGCTGCCAGTGGTCACGTCGCATGTCGGGACTCTATCGTGACAGTGTCACTGTCACAATGCTTGCTTGAGGAAGTCCACGATGTCGTCGAGGGCCTGCTTGGCAGGCGGCGAGACTCCCGGCAGGCTCATGAACCCGTGGATCGCACCTTTGTACTCGGCATACCGAACCGGTACGCCGGCCGCGACGAGAGCGTCGCGGTAGTGCGCGCCGTTGTCGAGCAGCGGATCCAGCTCAGCCGTCAGGATGAACGCCTTGGGGAGGTCGGCGTGTGACTCAGCGCGGATCGGCGATGCACGAAAATCCTCCGTGCCGTATTGGTCGCCGAGATAAAGGTGACCGAATGCCCGCATGTTGCGTGAGGTAAGCACCGGCGCTTCGGCGTTGCGGATCTCCGAAGGCCACTTGTCGTACATCTCGACACAGGGATAGATCAGCACCTGCGCGCGGATCTCCGGACCACCCGCGTCGCGGGCGAGCAGCGCGACCACGGCAGCGAGGTTGCCGCCGGCGCTGTCGCCCATCACCGCGATGCGTTCTGAGTTGACGCCGAGCTCATCGGCGTTCTTGACGACCCAGTCGACGGCGTCGCGGCAGTCCTCAAGACCTGCCGGGAAGAGGTTTTCCGGCGCCAAGCGATAGGCCGGTGAGATCACGACGACGTTGTTGCGGACGGCAAGCCTGCTCGCCGCCCAGCCCGACTGCTCGGGATTGCCTTGCACCCAGCCCCCGCCGTGAAAGTTGATGACGCACGGAAGCGGAGCAATTCCACCCTTCGGGCGATGGACGATGGCGCGGCGATCCTTGCCCCAGCTGATCTCCTCAACCTCGGAGTCCTTGTCGCTCGATCCGAAGATACGGCGACCGATCACGGTCTCCTGCAACCTGAGACGCTCACCCCGAAGCTTGGCGAAGTCCCTGACTTCCTCGACGGGAGTCGCGGTACGGCGCAGGATCGCGGCAAAGATGCGCGTACGCATTGGCATCGAGGTCATGCGAGCAGGCTAGCCGGAGGCCTTCAGTGCCCAGGAGCGCAACGCGTCGATACGTTCCTTCAGCTCGACGGCCGAGGCGGCAGTCGCCGCCGGGCCGCCACATTGCTGACGGAGTCGTGTGTGTGTCACGCCGTGCGGCGTACCCGTGCGGTGGTGCCATGCACCGACCAGTGCGTGCAGTTCCTTGCGCAGTGCCGCCCGTCGTTCGAAGGCGACATCCGCCGCCGGCGTGCCCTTGGGGGCGGCCTTGGCTCGCTTGCTCCGCGACTTGCGGAGCAGCTCAGCGACCTGGTCAGGGTCCAACAGGCCCGGTATGCCGAGGAAGTCGAGCTCACCGTCATCGTCAGCCATCGAGTCATACCCGAACTCGCCGCCGTCGTAGACGAGGCGATCGAACGAGGCATCGCTCCCGAGCGCCCGGTACTCGCCGAGCTGGTCGGAGGCGGACTGCTCCTGCTGCGCCCGGGCTATGAGCTCTGCCTCAGCGGCGAACAGATCCGCCTCGTCCGAGACGGGCCGCCCGATCACGTGATCGCGTTGAGCCTCAAGGTCGGACGCGAGTGTCAGCAGCGCCGGGACACTCGGTACGAAGATCGATGCCGTCTCGCCACGACGCCGCATACGTACGAAGCGACCGACCGCCTGCGCGAAGTAGAGAGGCGTCGCCGTCGTGGTCGCATAGACGCCGACCGAGAGCCGCGGGATGTCCACGCCCTCGCTGACCATGCGTACGGCAACCATCCACGGCGTCATACCGGCGGAGAAGTCGGCAATCCTCGCGCTCGAGCCTGCCTCGTCGGACAGCACGAGCGTCGGCTCGGTCCCGGTGATGGCGCCGAGCACGGAGGCGTACTGGCGTGCGGTGTCCTGGTCGCTGGCGATGACGAGTCCACCTGCATCAGGTACGTCGCGCCGCACCTCCATGAGGCGGGTGTGCGCTGCCTGCAGCACGGCGGGGATCCACGAGCCCTGCGGGTCGAGAGCCGTACGCAGCGCTTGGGCAGTCGCAGCGCGATCGAGAGGTTCGCCCAGTCGGGCTGCCACCTCGTCACCTGCACGGGTGCGCCAGTGCATCTGTCCCGAGTAGGCCATGAACAGCACCGGGCGTACGACGCCATCCTTCAGCGCGCTCCCGTACCCGTAAGAGAAGTCCGCAACACTCGAGACCGTGCCATCGTCGGCCGGCGCGTACGAGACGAACGGGATCGGGTTGTCGTCGGAGCGGAAGGGCGTGCCTGTCAGCGCGAGCCTGCGGATGGCAGGCTCACAGGCTTCCTGTACGGCATCGCCCCAGCTCAGAGCGTCAGCAGCGTGGTGGATCTCGTCGAGGATCACCATCGTCGGGCGGGTCTCGATGCGGGTGCGGTAGCTGTTGGCGTTGACGGCAAGCCCCGCGTACGTCACCGCGAACCCGTCGAAGTCGGCGCCCAAGCGGCCCTGTCCGGCCAGCGACGGGTCGAGCGTGATGCCGATGCCTGACGCGGCAAGGGCCCATTGGGTCTTGAGGTGGTCGGTCGGCGTGACGATGACGATTCGTTCGACGATTCCGCGGGACATCAGGTCGGCGGCAATGGTCAGCGCAAACGTGGTCTTGCCCGCACCAGGCGTCGCAACCGTGAGGAAGTCACGGGGTTGCGTGCGTTGGTAGAGCTCGAGAGCGTCTCGCTGCCAGACCCGGAGGTGCTGGCTACGCGTCACCCGACGGGTCCCCCTCGTCGCCTTCGTTGAGGCTCTCCCAGATGTCCTTGCACTCGGGGCAGACCGGGAAACGTTCGGGATCGCGGCTGGGAACCCACACCTTGCCGCACAGTGCGATCACGGGATGACCCATGATCATGGCCTCGGTCAGCTCGTCCTTGGGGACGTAATGGGAGAACTTCTCGTGGTCTCCCTCCTCCGTGCGCATGTCAGTGCGCTCGTCCACCACCGTCTCTGCACCGCGTCCGAAGAAAGCCACGGCACGAGTCTAACGAGGAGCGGCTAGTTGGCCGAGGGGTCATCAGGGAATGTCGTGAGGAATCTCGCGTCAGTGTCGAGTCGTCGCAACACCTCACGCCACAGCGTCTCCGGCTGGGGTGAGACGAGGTCCTCATCGCGGGCATCGATGACGAGCCAGGCACCCTCATCGATCTCGTCCTCGAGCTGCCCAGGACCCCATCCGGCATAGCCGGCGAACACCCGGAGTCCAGCGAACTCACCGTGGCTCGGCACCGGCCCCTCGAGGTCGACCAGTCCGACACGGCCAGCCATCTGGCGCCAACCGATCGGCGGAGCACCAGATTCGTCTTCAGGGCTAGAGATGACTCCAAGCGCCAGAGCCGAGTCCATCGCCACCGGTCCCCCATCGAACAGGCACACGGGAGCGTTGACCAGATTGGCCCAGTCGGGCAGCACGTCATCGACGTCTGACTCCAGCGGCCGGTTGACGATCACGCCCAGCGCACCATCTCCGTCATGGTCGAGCAGGAACACGACACTGCGCATGAACGGGCCGGACTCGATCGCGGGCGTCGCGACCAGCAGCCGTCCTCGCAGTGTGTCCATACCTCTATGATGCAGCCATGCCCAGTGACGCGTCGGCGGTCGAGGAATTCACCGTCGATGAGTTGGCAGCACGAGCCCAGATGACCGTCCGGAACGTTCGTGCCTATGCCGGTCGCGGGCTCATCGCAGCACCTCGGCTCGAAGGTCGTACGGGCTACTACACGCTTGAGCACCTACAGCGTCTTCAGCTGATCCGACAGCTCATTGACCGCGGCTATACGTTGGCCGCCGTCGAGAAGGCAGTTTCCGGAGCGCCCAGTGCCGCAGCGGGTCACGCCCTCGACTTGATCAACATCCTCGACCTGCCCAATGACGATGCCGGTGCAGAGGTGCTGACGCGAGACGATCTTGCGGCGCTCGCGGGAGTCGAACGCAACGACGCCCTGATCGACTCCATGGAGGAGTTCGGGCTGGTCGCGTGGGTCGACGGTGATCATGACGTCGTAAGACTTCTCGAGCCGGTGGTCGTACGTACCGGTGCTGCGGCAGTTGCGATTGGGTTGGCGCCCGAAACAGTCATCGCCCTGTTCCCGATCCTGAAGTCACGACTTCGTGAGATCGCCGATGCATTCGTGAGTGAAGTGTCGGCCGAGATCATCCAGCCGTTCGTCGATGCGGGCCTGCCCGAGGACGATTGGCCACGCATCCTCCAGACGATCGAGAGCCTGCTGCCGATTGCCAGCCAGGTCACCCTGGGCATCTTCCGCAGTCAGTTCCGCGAGGCGATCGACACCGAGGTCGGTCAGCAGCTCAGCGCATTGAGCGAAGCAACCCAAAAGGGTTCAGACAAGAGATAACCCCGCCCGGCGCCGAGGGGGAGGGAGATGGCGCCAGGCGGGGTGATCGTTTACCCGGTCAAGCAGCGCGGCTGCGCAGCTTGCTGAGAAGCGAACCGCTGTGCGGCGCTTCAGCCTCGGTGGGCTCGGCGTAGACGACCGACTCACGAGCGGAGTCCTGCAGTCGCTTGCCGTGACCGTTGAGGTCCGGGTGGTTCCAGGGCACTCCGGCCGACGCGGCGAGAAGCGTGAGCTCCTTCGCGAAGGCCTTGCCGAGTGCGGGGTTGTTGATCTCGGCATCCAGCAGGGTGCGCGCGCCGGGCATTTCGCTGGCGGCGTTGACCCAGGCGCTGATGGCCATGATCTCGGGGGTGTCGACACCTTCGATGAGGAGGCGATCCAGCTGGCCACTGAGGCGCTGGAACCAATTCATCTGGATGTCGAACAGGAGCTCGGTCTCGTTCGCGTAAGCCTCGCGGCCTCCGTCGACCGTGTCGAGCAGTTCGGTGAGCGTGATGTCATTGCGGCGCTGATCAGCGATGGCAAGCATCTCGCGGAGTACTTCCTTGCGACGGTTGTAAGCATTCCAGGTCATGGGGTGCTCCTTTCGTCTCCGTCTGTACGAGAGTTCCATACCCTCGGTACGTACTCTCAGTATGTTCCATACTCACGATAAATACAAACCCCCGGTATGTGATCCGAGGCACATGACACAGGGGGTCATAGACTGGTCGGATGCCGCACTCGTCAAAAGTGGTCCACAAGAGCGTTCTTCGCGCCGCGCGCAAGACAACACGACGCCAGGACTACTCCTCCAGCACCAAGCGTGCGCTGCTCGACAACGCTGCGCGCCTGTTCACTGACCATGGCTATGCGGGCACCTCTCTTGACGAGGTGGTCGCGGCGGCGCGAGTTACCAAGGGCGCCTTCTACCACCACTTCCCCAGCAAGCTTGCGCTGTTCGAGGCGGTTTTCGACCGGGTCCAGAGCAACACGACGTCACAGGTCGAGAAGGCAATCGAAAAGTCCAAGGACCCTTGGGAGCGCGCTCAGATCGGCCTCGAGAAGTTCCTCGAGGTCTGCCGCGAGCCGCAGTTCCGTCGCATCTGCATCCAAGAGGGCCCGGTCGCCCTGGGACACGAACGCTGGCATGAAGCCGAGAAAGCCTCCACTCTCGGCATCGTGCAGCGCACGGTCGACGCCCTGCTCGAAGACCTGGGCGGCGGCGAGGACCTCAACGAGGCCTTCGGCATGATCTTCTACGGAGCCATCAAGTCTGCGTCCGAGTTCGTCGCGGACGCGGAGGACCCCAGCGCGGCAAGTGAAGAGGTTCAGGGCGCGATCGGGGCAATCCTCGCCGGTATGCGTTTGCTGCCGACGATCGACGTACCCGTCGGCTCGACGACTAGCGGAGCCTGACGGTTCCGTTGCCCTTGGGCGCCAGCTCGACGAACACCTTGCCCGGCTCGATCGTGATCGGCTGACCATCAGCGCCTGTGAACGAGATTGTCGAGCTCAGCTTCGGCTTGGACCAGGTGGCCTCGGTGACGGTCTTGCCGTTGAAGATCACCGCACGACCGGTTCCCTTGACGACGGTCTCAGGCACCGGGTTGTTGGAGATGTCGGTGTATCCGGCATTGACGATCTTGGCGAACATCACGATCATCGTGTCGGCCTTGAAGTCGGTGGCGCGAGGTGCGTGGCTGTTGGTGCGGATCCATTTGCCACCCTTGAGCGCCCAATTCGTGAAGGTGCCAGGCGAGAATCGCACCGTCGCAGCGCGCGCGGTCTTGGGCTCCGTCGCCGGAGTGGCTGAGTCAGTCGGTGCCGGCTCGGACTCCTTCGCGGAAGCCTCGGGCGTCCAGGTGAAGTAGGGGCCGACGATGTCGGTCGGCTTGGCCTTGTTCGCAACCGTCTTGAGGTTGATCAGCCGGTTGTAAGGACGTGACTTGGCCGGGTCGCTGCTGAAGCCGGGAGCACCCTTGTCCTCGGAGAAGATCGTGGTGCCGGACCTCGTGATCTCCTTGTAGGTCTTGTTGGCGCCTCCAGAGGCGATGATCTGTCCGCCAACCGGGGCAGCGAGGCCGATGTCGGTCGTACGCATCGAGCGAACGTGTCCGACCTTGGACGGCAGGTGGCTGTAGAAGAACGCGGCGAGGCGAGTCAGGCCGCCTTCGACGAGCTCCTCGACCACGAGGTCGGCCTTGTTGAGTCCGATCTGCGGCTCACCGCCAAACGTGTTCTCGATCTTGACGACAAAGACCGGGTTGTCGGGTCGGCCGTCAGGCATCGGGGTGCCGTTCAGCGGCGAGATCTCGACGATCTTCTCCGCAGTGCCCTCGTCGGGGTCAGGAGTCGTCGTCTTGTCGTTACCTCCGCCGGAGCAGCCCGCGAGGGCCAGGGTTGCGGCGGTGAACAGGAGCGCACTGGTCATCTTCAAACCGTGCACGGATGTCGTGGAAACAGGCATTGCCTCAGCATGCCGCATGCGCAAAGCAGAACCGCGCACCGGGCCAGTGTGGCGCGGTACGCTCCTTCGCTCGTCTTTCAGAAGGTCAGGCGTTGCGTGGCTTGCGGAAACCGGCTGCGACCGCAGCGGCTTCTGTCCTGAACCACGTCTCCGCGATCGTCTGACCGTAGAACGGGCTGTCAGGAGTGTGATAGATCATCGAGTCTTCATTGCCCTTGATCTTGTACGCGGCCGACGGTGCGCGGCCACCTGAGAGCGGCTTGACCGACCCTGGGAACCTGCCTGCCGCGGCAGCCTTCTTGGCCGGGGCCTTCTTCGCGGCAGCCTTCTTGGCCGGGGCCTTCTTCGCGGCAGCCTTCTTGGCCGGGGCCTTCTTCGCGGCAGCCTTCTTGGCCGGGGCCTTCTTCGCAGCAGTCTTCGCCGGGGCCTTCTTCGCAGCAGTCTTCGCCGGGGCCTTCTTCGCAGCAGTCTTCGCCGGGGCCTTCT
>JBBSJW010000035.1:0-33220 GCA_038256885.1 Propionibacteriales bacterium | reverse complement strand
CTGACCTGATCAACCGTATGCAGGCTGGCGAGACCACCAAGGGCATCTGCATCCACTGCAACCAGTGCATGCCGACGATCTACAGCGGCACGCGCTGCACGGTCTTGGAGCCCTCTGCATGAACACCTTCTTGTGGGTCCTGCAGGGCTTCCTCGCAGCCGTGTTCCTGACGGCCGGCACCCTGAAGCTGACCCAGCCCCGTGCCAAGCTCGAGTCGTTCATGCCGTGGGTCAAGGACTTCTCGACACCTGTCGTGCGCTTCGTGGGTTTCGCCGAGCTGCTCGGCGCGATCGGCGTCGTCGTTCCGGGGCTCGTCGACAAGGCGGTGTGGCTGTCGCCGCTGGCCGCCGCGGGACTCGGGCTGCTCATGCTGTTGGCCGCAATCTTTCACTTCCGCAAGGCGGAATGGTCTGAGGTCACGTTCAACGGGGTGATCGTGGTCGTCGCGACGATCGTCGCGATCTTCCGGTTCGGCCCCAACGCGTTCTAGCGCGGGCGCCTGAACTTCACGTCGATCCGTCGGATGCGCGGGTCGTCGGCGGGGATGTGGAACGTCTCGTAGACGTGCAAGGGCTTGGGGACGCCGCGTGCCTCCAGGAGGAAGTCGACGACGACGTTGTCACCGTCGACGGACCAGTTCTTCTCGCGGATGTCCTTGACCAGCTTGTACTGCGGTCCTGACGTCAGGCTGCGCGTCAGGTGAGGACCGGAGAAGCCCGTCCGCATACCGGCCTCCTTGCGTACGGCCTTCGGGTGGAACGGAACCGAGGCGCCATCTCGCGACAGCAGTGCTTGAAGGTACGAATCCGCGATCGCGATGCGCTCTGCGTCGGTAGCAGTCATACGTTGACTCCGGTCTTCACGAGGGGGGCGATGAACTGTTCGAGCAGGCGCCGCTCATCAGTATCGTCGGCGCCGGGAGTGATGAGCAGTGACAGGGTCACTCGTATGCACCAACGCGTCAGCTGGATCGCGTGGTCGCTGGGGTTGTCTGATGCGAAGAACGTGAGCGCCAGCGACTCGATCATGGGGGAGGAGTTGGCGATCTCGGCAGCCAGCGCAGGCTCGCCGCTGCGGAACCATGCGGACAGGTAGTCGGTCGTCCGGACCTCGCGGAGCAGAGCGACGATCATCGCCACCAATCGGTCGGCGGGATCGTTGATGGACTTGACCTCGCCCGAGACGAGCTCGATGAGGCGTACGGCCTCGCGCTGGGCGAACGCGAGGTGCAGGTCTTGGCGACTGTCGAAGTAGCGGTAGAGCGTCTGCCTCGAGCATCCGGCGGCCTTCGCGACGTCGGCCATGCCGACTGCGCTCACGCCACGTTCGACGAACAACCCTGTCGCGGCATCGAGGATGTTCTGTGCCGCCAGGGCTGAGTGCTCCTCGCGCAGCCAGGTCATGAGGCGGTCCGGAAGGGAACCGACGTCGGTCGCCGGACGTAGCTGCCGGGCGCGTACGTAACTGCGTCGATGTCGACCTGGAAGCTGGGGCAGAACGCGAGGAGCTCCTCGAGGGCGACTCGCGCCTGCATACGGGCCGCCGCCGCGCCAAGGCAGTGATGGGCGCCGTGCGAGAACGTCATGATCTGTTGCGGGCGGCGCAGCACGTTCAGCTCCCCGGCGTCAGGGCCGTACATGCGCTCGTCGCGGTTCGCGGCGCCGTACGACAGCAGGACCTTGCGGCCGGCAGGGATGACCTTGCCGTCCAGCTCGACGTCCTTGGTTGCGGTGCGCGCGAGCGCCTGGACCGGCGACGTCAGACGAAGGAACTCATCGACGCTGTCGGGGACCCGGCTCATGTCCTCCAGCAGGATGGCGCGCTGGTCGGGGTGCTGGGTGAGCAGCTGTACGGCGCCGCCGAGCATTCCGGTGGTGGTGTCGTTGCCGCCGGCGACCATCGTGAACGCAAAGCCGAGGATCGACAGCAGGCCGGCATCGTCGCCCTCCACTCCCATGCCGCTCGAGACGAGGTGAGAAATCGTGTCGTCCTCCGGCTCGATACGCCGACGCGCTATCAGCTCGGTGAAGTAGACCATCAGATCGGCGATCGCCTCGCCACCGGCCGCGAAGCCCTGACCGGCCGACGCCTCGAAGATCGCTTCGGTCCAGACGTCGAACTGGCCGCGATCTTCTTCGGGTACGCCGAGGTAGTGCGCGACCACCATGCTCGGCAGCGGCTTGAACAGCTCCTCGACGATGTCGCCTTCGCCGGCATCGCCGAGTCGCTGCAGCCGCTCGCGTACGAACTCTCGCACGGCGGGTTCGACCGCCTCGACCTGTCGAGGGGTGAACCCGCGCGACACGAGCCGTCGGAACTCGGTATGCGTCGGCGGGTCCTGCATGACCATCGGCGGGTTGTCGGCCATGCCGGTCTTCTCGAGCTCGTCGTACTCGATCGTGAGTCCGTTGGCGGAGGAGAACGTGGTGAAGTCGCGAGCCGCTTCGTGTACCTGAGCGTGGCGGGTCAGCACCCAGTAGTCGTTCTCGGGTGCGCGCTCGGGCACGACGTGGTGGACCGGGTCGTGGTCGCGCAAGGCGGCGTACATCGGCCACGGGTCCCGCCAGGTCGCCTCGGAGCGCGCGACATACGTGGCGGAATCGGACACAGTCTCTGTCATGTAAGAAGAGTGTTACAAATACTACAATGTGTCAATACATTGTGCGGGCTCGCGGCACCGCCCATATGCGATTGTGTGGGACATGGCGCCTCAGTCTTCCTCCGTTGCCCCGTCATGGGTTCCGTCGAGTGCCGCCGTCGAGAGCGCGCGCGTGGTGGAGCTAGCCCGGTGGCTCGAGGCCGAGGGCATGGCATTCTTCCTCGATCCGACCGACTTCGGTGAGCTTCAGGCGTGGTCGGCGGCGAATCCCGGCGCGTTCTGGGGAGCTGTTGCGTCGTTCTTCGAGGTCAGGTTCGAGACGCCGCCCACGTCCGCGCTCGGACACGAGACGATGCCCGGTGCCGAGTGGTTCCCCGGATCCACGCTCAACATTGCCGAGCACTTCCTCCGCCGTGAGGACGAAGGAACCGCGATCGTGCTGGTGCGTGACGACGGAACGCGAGAGACGATCACCTTCCGGGAGCTGCGTCGACAGGTGAGCGTGGCCGCAGCCGGGCTCGCTGAGCTTGGCGCCGGTCCGGGGCACCGTGTCGTGGCATACCTTCCCAGCAGCATCGAGGGAGTCGTGGCGTTCCTGGCGACCGCATCCGTCGGAGCGACCTGGGCGCAGACTGCGATGGACTACGCAGCGCCTGCTGCGGCGGATCGTCTGGCCCAGCTGGAGCCGACCGTGTTCATCGTCGGCACCGGTCACACGTTCAAGGGCCAGGTCGTTGACCGCCGTGACGAGGCCGCCGCGCTGCGCGCCTTGCTGCCGACCGTTGGCCATGTCATCACCGTCGCAACGGCCGGGCTCGAACCGGCAATGTCTGGCGCGTCGACGTGGGTGGACCTGATCTCGGGGCCGCGGTCGATGGAGCCCGTGCCCGTCGCTTTCGATCACCCGTTGTGGGTGCTGTTCAGCTCAGGTACGACGGGCAAGCCCAAGGGAATCGTCCATGGCCACGGCGGCGCACTGCTTGAGCAGCTCGTACTCGCTGGATTACACGTGGGTCTTCGCGAAGACGACGTGTTCTTCTGGTTCACCTCGCCCAACTGGATGATGTGGAACGCCCAGGTCGGCGGACTCCTCATGGGGTCGACCATCGTGTTGTACGACGGCAGCCCGGCCGCCCCCACCTCTGATGCCCTGTGGCGCGTCGCTGCCGAGCTGAAAGTCACCGCGTTCGGTACGAGCCCGGGCTACCTGCAGCTGTGTGAGCGGGAGGGCCTCGAGCCGAGCAAGGAGGTTGACCTCTCGAGAATCAAGATCGTGGGAATCACCGGCTCCGTGCTCCCGCCGTCGGGCAATCGCTGGATCCGTGAGCACATCAGCCCGGACATCCAGGTGGCATCACTGAGCGGTGGCACTGACATCGTGGGGATCTTCGTCGCCAGCGCCCCCACCACTCCCGTCTACGACGGCGAGATCAGCGCGATCGCGCTCGGCGTCTCGCTCGAGGTCTGGGATGACGACGGCAAGCGGGTCGAGCCCGGGGTGGCCGGCGAGATGGTGATCACGCGACCTATGCCGTCGATGCCTGTGTCGTTCTGGAACGACCCCGACCGCAGTGCGTACGAGGGTGCCTACTTCGAGACGTTCCCTGGCGTATGGCGTCACGGCGACTCGATCACGGTCACCGATCGCGGGACGGTTGTGATCCATGGCCGCTCCGACTCGACGCTGAACCGGCAGGGCGTCAGGCTCGGCAGCGCCGAGATCTACGCCGCCGCCGAGTCCCTCCCTGACGTCGTGGACACGCTCGTCGTTGGCGTCGAGCAGCCCGATGGCGGCTACTGGATGCCGATGTTCGTGGTGGCGGCCGAAGACTGCGATGTCGAGGGACTGCCCGATCGGATCAAGGCGCGAATCCGTGAGCAGACGTCACCGCGCCACGTACCCGACGAGATCATCATCGCACCGGCGCTCCCGCACACCCGCACGGGCAAGAAGCTCGAGGTGCCCGTCAAGCGCCTGCTCTTGGGCGGCGATCCCGCGAAGGTGCTCAGTGCGGGCGCCGTCGATGACATGGCTGCCCCGCACTGGATCATCGACTTCGCGAAGAGTCGTTGACTAGAGCGTCCCCAGGTTGCCAGCCAGGCGCGAGTGGCGGTTCATGCTGGCCTCGTTGAGCCCACGGATCTCGACGCGCTTGCCCTTGGCGGCATACTTCGTCTCGATGGCGTCGAGTGTTGCGACAGTAGACGCGTCCCAGATGTGCGAGTCGGACATATCGATGACCACGTGGTCGGGATCGCCGGCGTAGTCAAACTGGTAGACGAGGTCGTTACTGGAAGCGAAGAAGAGTTCGCCGACGACCTTGTAGACCCTGGTCTGGTCGTCTTGAGACACATCGATGACCTCGGTGAAGTGGGCCACCCGTCGCGCAAACATGACCATGGCCACCAGCACTCCAACTGCAACGCCGATCGCGAGGTTGTGAGTGGCGACCGTGACTGCGACGGTCGACACCATCACTGTCGTCTCACTCTTGGGCATTCTGTGGAGGGTGTTCGGGTGAATGCTGTGCCAGTCGAACGTTCCGGCGGCGACCATGACCATGACAGCGACCAGGGCGGCCATCGGGATCACCGCGACGGCGTCGCCGAATCCGACGACGAGGACGAGGAGAAAGACGCCCGCCAGAAAGGTCGAGATTCGCGTGCGGGCACCAGAGGTCTTGACGTTGATCATGGTCTGGCCGATCATCGCGCAGCCACCCATGCCGCCGAAGAACCCGGTGATGATGTTGGCCGCACCCTGTCCCCAAGCCTCGCGAGTCTTGTCCGAGTGGGTGTCGGTGATGTCATCGACAAGCTTGGCGGTCATGAGTGACTCGAGAAGGCCCACCAAGGCCACGCCAAGGGCGTACGGGGCGATAATTCGCAGGGTCTCGATGTTGAATGGAACGTCAGGAAGCAGCAGAGCGGGAAGGCTCTGGGGGAGCTCGCCTTCGTCCCCAACATTTGGGACGGTAACGCTCGCGATGACCGTGAAGAGGGTCAGGGCGGCGATCGCGACCAGTGGTGCGGGTACGACGTCGAGAATCCTGGGGAGCAGGACCATCACGGCGACACCGAAGGCGATCATGGGGTAGACCAGCCACGGCACGTGCAGCATGTACGGCACCTGCGCACTGAAGATCAGGATCGCGAGAGCGTTGACAAAGCCCACCATGACGGAACGCGGGATGAAGCGCATCAGCCTGGCCACGCCGGCAAGCGAGAGCACCACTTGGAGGATCCCGCCGAGGATGACCGCGGCGATCAGGTAGTCCAGTCCCTGGGCGCGCATCAATGGCGCAACGACAAGCGCGATCGCACCAGTGGCGGCGGAGATCATCGCGGGTCGACCACCCAGGAAGGCGATGGAGACCGCCATGGTGAATGACGCGAACAAGCCGACCCTCGGGTCGACTCCCGCGATGATCGAGAAGGAGATCGCTTCCGGAATGAGTGCGAGCGCGACCACTAGGCCGGCGAGTACCTCGGTGCGAAGGACTCGTGCGGAGCGGAGGGCGCCGCGTACGGTGTGAACCTCGGTGACCTCAGGCGGGCGTGGGTGGCGAGGCCGATCTGATGCGGCGACAGGCGTGGTGGGCATGGGATCCGATCCGGCGTGTACCCGCAGCAACGGGTCAGAAGCGCTTGAGGGGAGTAGGGGTCGACTGCGTGAGTCGAAGGCGGGCTCATCTGTCGTTGCTGCCCGGGACCCCCACCATACCCGCGTGCGACACCCTCGGGTTTGTCCCAAGCGGCGGTGGTGGCGAGCGCCACAAAGGGAATCTTGCAGTCGCAGAGACTGTCAGAACGGGGGCCACGGCACGGCGGGCATGTCTCCCGACGGGGCCGGGAACGAGCCGCGCTTGATCAGCCGGTCGCAGCGTGCGCCGAGCGCCGACAGCTCCTGACCGGTCAGTAGGTCGGCCAGTGCGGTGCGGAGGTCGCCATCGAGCGCCGTACGTACGCGCTGCACGCCCGCCAGCTCATCGGCAGCGAGCTCGGCGTCGATCCAGCCCCAGAGGACGGTGCGGAGCTTGTGCTCGGCGTGGAACGTCAGCCCGTGGTCGATGCCGAACCGGTGACCGTCGACCATCTCCAGGACATGACCGCCCTTGCGGTCGGCGTTGTTGACCACGATGTCGAACACCGCCATCCGACGCAGTGCGGGGGAGTCCTCGTGGATCAGCGACACGGGCTGATCGCGGGCGTCGAGGCCGTCCAGTACGTGATGCCAGCCCTCTCGCATCGAATCCGCGGGTACGAGGTCGACGGCGTTCTGGTCCGGATCGACGTCCTGCCAGAGCTGCACCATGCCGATGCCCATCGGGCCCTCGCGGAGCCATGTGTGGGGAACGATGTTCCACCCGAACGCCTCCGAGACGACGTATGCGGCGGTCTCGCGCCGGGCGAGGTTGCCGTCGGGGAAGTCCCACAGTGGCCGCTCGCCGGCGACGGGCTTGTAGACGACCGACACGTCCCCGATGCGGCCGACGAAAGTCGCATTCGACGCCGGCATGATCCGGCTCGTGAGGACGAGCTCGTCGGCGAGGAGGTCAGTCACCGAAACCCTTCGGGCAGCTCGCAGATGTGATCGTCGGAGTCCCTGGGCAGGCTGCACAGCGGGCAGAGGGGTCGTCCGGCGCCGACGACCTCGCGCGTGCGCTTGGCGAATGCTCGTGCGGTGCCGACGGGAATGCGTATGACGAGCACTTCTTCGGGCTCGAGCTCTTCCATGTCGAGCACCTCGAGCTCCTCGGCATCGACCTCGATGATCGGGAATGCCTCGATGACGAGCTGAGCCGTGCTCGGGTCCCAGCCGAGGCCCATGGCTCCGGCGCGGAACTGCTCCTCGACGGGTTGTTCAAGCGGATCGTTGTCGACCAAGCCTTCGGGTGTCAGGGCAGGCACGCTGAACGGGTTGCCGTCCTCGGCCATCAGCTCGTCGAGGACTTCCTCGATGCGCTCCGCGAGCGCGGCAGACTGCTGCTTCTCCATAGAGACGCTGACGAGCTGCTTGCCCGCCCGGGCCTGGATGTAGAACGTACGCTCGCCGGGCTGGCCAACGGTGCCGATGACCAGTCGATCGGGCCAGTCGAATCCGTGGACGATGGGAGCCATGACGACAACCCTATGAGTCGGTGGCAACGTCTGCGTCGGGCCCTGCTCCGCCGCCCACGGGAGCGTCCTCGGTGGGAGGCTTCCCGCGCATCCACGAGAGGTCTCCGGCGTGGGTGTTGGTGGCCACGACGTACGGTCGCGCAGACGTGTAGCGGATGATCGACACGGACGCCGGATCGACATTGATGCGCTGGAAGAGGTCGAGGTGCATACCGAGTGCGTCCGCGAGGATCGCTTTGATGATGTCGCCGTGGCTCACCGCAGCCCACACGGCGCCAGCGCCGTGCTCGGCCTCGATGACCGCATCGTGGCGTCGGATGGCAGCGACGGCTCGGGCCTGCATCGTCGCCATCGACTCGCCGCCCGGAAACGTGGCTGCGGCAGGATGGTTCTGCACGATCGACCAGAGGTCTTCCTTGGCGAGGTCGCCGAGCGAACGGCCCTGCCAGTCGCCGTAGTCGCACTCGGTGATGCCCTTGTCAGTCACGACCCTCGGCTTGTCGGCCTGCCGGCTGGCGATCGCCTTGGCCGTCTGCCGACACCGCTCGAGAGGGCTGGTGACAACTCCGACGAGGGGCACGTCGCCCAGCCGTTCACCTGTACGTGCGACCTGCTCGTGCCCGACTTCGTCCAGCTCGATGCCCGGCGTGCGGCCAGCGAGCAATCCGCTGGCGTTCGCGGTCGTACGTCCGTGCCGCACCAGGATCACCGTTGCCATGGGGCGAGCCTAGGCGCATGACCTGCGCGCAGGCCGCCAAAACCCGATGAGTAACCGCAGGGTTGCACACTGTCTCGTCGTATGTGTAATCTCGGAGTTACACATACAACGCAGGGAGAATCCATGAACACCAACACCATCGAGCGGGAGATCGCGATCGAGGCGCCCGTTGAGCGTGTCTGGTCGCTGATCACCCAGGCCGAACATCTCGGCACCTGGTTCGGCGACGCCGGCGCTGACATCGACCTTCGCCCAGGCGGCGCCCTCGAGGTCCGCTGGGACGGCCACACGCTGATCGGCACCGTCGACGCGGTTGAGCCGACGAGCCGATTCGCGTTCCGTTGGCACCAGCTGGACACGCCCGCGGGCGCAGATCTCACCGAGCAGAACTCGACGCTGGTCGAGTTCTCACTCACCAGCGAGGGCGACACGACGCACGTACGCCTGGTGGAGAGCGGCTTCGGTTCGCTCGCTCTGCCTGCTGAGGAGCAGGTTGCGATGCACGCCGATCACAGCGGCGGCTGGCCGGTCGAGCTCGGTCACCTCAAGGACCATGCAGCCGTCGTGGCGGCCTGAATGATCGCCACGGACACCGAGGTGTTCAGCGCCCTCGGTGACGCGACCCGTTGGCAGGTCCTCACCACGCTCGCCGAGCGTGGTGAGGGCTCAGCCACGGTGCTCGCCCGAGATCTGCCGGTGAGTCGACCTGCCGTCCTCAAGCACCTCCAAGTGCTTGACCGGGTCGGCCTTGTCGGCTCGCGAAAGGTCGGTCGCGAGGTGCTCTACTCACCTCGGTCCGAGCGCCTCGACGCGACGGCGCGTCGTATGGCCGAACTTGCAGCGGCATGGGACACCAGGCTCGCTGCCCTCAAGAAGCTCGCAGAAAGCCAAGAGACAAGGACTCGATGAATGACGACGCATGACACCACTGACACGGCCACAACAGGCCCAGCGCGAGACAGTTACTCGACGTCGTACACGGTCGAGCAGTCACCAGGCGAGGTCTTCGCGGCCATCCTGGACGTCAGCTCCTGGTGGACGGGTGAGATCCAGGGCAACGCGGACGAGCTTGGTGCCGAGTTCTCGTGTCGGCACCCGCCGCAGCACTACAGCCTGCAGCGGGTGGTCGAGCTCGATCCGGGCCGCCGAGTGGTCTGGCAGGTGATGGACAGCGAGTTGTCCTTCATCTCGGAGCCGACCGAGTGGACGGGTAGCGAGATCGTCTTCGACCTCGTTCCGGTGACTGGCGGCACCGAGCTGCGGTTCACCCACATCGGGCTGGTGCCTGAGGTGGAGTGCTTTGGTGCGTGCTCGGCGGGATGGTTGCACTATGTCAACGGAAGTCTGCGCAGCCTGATCACCACGGGTACTGGCCTCCCCGACCCGTGGTGACCTAGCCCGAGACGTACTCGGCGAGGTGCTTGCCGGTCAGCGTCTTCTTGTTGGCGACCAGGTCGGCTGGACTGCCTTCGAAGACGACCTTGCCGCCGTCGTGGCCTGCACCGGGGCCGAGATCGATGATCCAGTCGGCGTGCGCCATCACAGCTTGATGGTGCTCGATGACGATGATCGACTTCCCGGACTCGACCAGTCGATCCAGCAGTCCGAGGAGGTTCTCGACGTCGGCGAGGTGGAGGCCGGTGGTCGGCTCATCGAGGACGTAGATGTCTCCCTTGCCTGCCATCTGGGTGGCCAGCTTGATGCGCTGGCGCTCGCCACCGGACAGCGTGGTGAGCGGCTGTCCGAGGGTCAGGTAGCCAAGACCGACGTCGGAGAGGCGGTCGAGGATCTTGTGCGCTGCGGGCGTGTCAGAGTCTCCGGTGGCGAAGAACTTCTCGGCTTCGTCAACGGACATCGCGAGCACTTCGGCGATGTTCTGGCCGCCGAGCGTGTATTCGAGCACCGAGGCCTGGAAACGCTTGCCGTTGCACTCCTCGCAGACGGATTCGACTGTGGCCATGACGCCCAGCTCGGTGTAGATGATGCCGTTGCCGTTGCAGCTCGGGCAGGCGCCTTCGGAGTTGGAGCTGAATAGCGCCGGCTTGACGTTGTTGGCCTTCGCGAACGCCTTGCGGATCGGCTCGAGCAGTCCCGTGTAGGTGGCCGGGTTGCTGCGGCGCGAACCGCGGATCGCGCCCTGGTCGATCACGACCACGCCGTCGCGTCCGTCGACGGAGCCGTGGATCAGCGAGCTCTTGCCTGAGCCGGCGACACCGGTGACGACGCACAGGAGTCCGAGCGGGATGTCGACATCAACGTCCTGGAGGTTGTGCGTCGAGGCGCCGCGGATCTCCAGAGCGCCTGCCGACGTACGGACTTCGTCCTTGAGCTTGGCCCGGTCGTAGAAGTGGCGACCGGTCGTCGTGTCGCTCTTGCGCAGCCCATCGACGGAGCCCTCGAAGCAGACGGCGCCACCCCCGGCTCCCGCAGCTGGACCAAGGTCGACGATGTGGTCGGCGATCGCGATGGTCTCGGGCTTGTGCTCGACGACCAGGACCGTGTTGCCCTTGTCACGCAGCTGCAGCAGCAGCTGGTTCATGCGCTGGATGTCGTGCGGGTGCAGGCCGATCGTCGGCTCGTCGAAGACGTACGTGATGTCAGTGAGCGATGAGCCGAGGTGGCGGATCATCTTGGTGCGCTGGGCCTCGCCGCCGGACAGGGTGCCGGCGGGCCGGTCGAGGGACAGGTAGCCCAGGCCGATCTCGGCGAACGAGTCGAGCACGTGCTGCAAGCCGGTCAGCAGCGGTGCGACCGAGGATTCCTTGAGATCACGCACCCAGTCGGCCAGATCGGTGATCTGCATCTGGCAGAGCTCGGCGATGTTCTTGCCCTTGATCTTGGAGGATCGGGCTTCGGAGCTCAGCCGAGTGCCATCGCACTCGGGACAGGTCTGGAAGGTGATCGCCCGCTCGACGAAAGCCCTGATGTGGGGCTGCATGGCGTCGACGTCCTTGGTCAGCATCGACTTCTGGATCTTGGGGATCACGCCCTCGTACGTGAGGTTGATGCCTTCGACCTTGATCTTGGTCGGCTCCTTGTAGAGCAGGTCGTTGAGCTCCTTCTTGGTGAACTTCTTCACCGGCTTGTCCATGTCGAAGCCGGCGCCGGAGAAGATGCGGCCGTACCAACCGTCCATGCTGTAGCCCGGGACGGTGAGCGCGCCTTCGCCGAGCGACTTCTCCTCGTCGTATATCGCCGTGAGGTCGAAGTCGGAGACGGCGCCCATGCCTTCGCAGCGCGCACACATACCGCCGAGGTAGACCTGGTTCTGCACGACGGCCTTCTCCACTCGCCCCCCGGCCTTCTCGGTGCTCATGACGCCGCTCGCCTTGCGAGTCGGGACGTTGAACGAGAAAGCCGTCGGCGGACCGATCTGGGGATCGCCGAGCCGGCTGAACAGGATGCGCAGCATCGCGTTGGCGTCTGTCGCGGTGCCCACGGTCGAGCGGGGGTTTGCTCCCATCCGCTCCTGATCGACGATGATCGCCGTCGTCAGGCCTTCGAGGTAGTCGACGTCGGGACGCGCCAGGTTGGGCATGAACCCTTGTACGAATGCGCTGTAGGTCTCGTTGATCATCCGCTGCGACTCGGCGGCGATCGTGGCGAACACCAGGGAGCTCTTGCCCGATCCGGAGACGCCGGTGAACACCGTGAGTCGACGCTTCGGAATCTCGACGCTGACGTCCTTGAGATTGTTCTCGCGTGCTCCCTGCACGCGGATCAGATCGTGGTTGTCAGCGGGGTGGTCGGTCTTGCTCATCGTGACTCCGTCGCTCGCGGGGGCTCGTTCACGGCAACCCTAGCGAGGCCGGGAGACACCTCGCTTCTCCAAACCTGATCGGCTCAGTCGTCAGCCCTGGCGTGTGTTGCAGTACGCGTTGCGCTCCGCGGTCCTGGCCTTCGATGAGGCGAACAGGCTCCGGTAGAGAACGGCCTGCGTCGTCGCGTACGTCTCGATGTTGGACCTGGCGATCGAGAGGGCGAGCGGCGTCTTGGCGAGAGACAGGGCCTCGGCGTTGCGCCACACCATCTCCCGCCAGCCGCGCATGATGGCGCCAACGGCCTCCTCGTCCAGATTGGCGAGATTGACGTCGTCGAACCGCGGGTCGAGCTCGAGTGCTTCTTCGGCGAAGACCGGATGGTAGAGACTGTCGAGTCGCGAATTGAACCTGTTGTGGTCGGGCTTGCGTGACACGCCGTCCGCGCCCGTCAGTCCAGCGCCTGCCAGCACGTACGAGAAGTCACGGTTGATGTGGGCGTTCATCGAGAGCATGAAGTTGCCGAGTGCGCTGACCGAGCCGTCGTCGGCGGCTTGGAACGCGATGCGCCAGGCCTGCGGCACGAGATTCTTGCGGCCGGCATGCCAGTTGTCGTACGAGTCGTAGTAGTCCTGAGCGAACGCAGCGTCCTGGTTTCGAAGCCATACGGGATCGTCGTAGATTCCCTCGTCGAGTGCGTCGCGTACGTTCTCGGTCACGCGGAGGTACGCCAGCGCGAACACTGCATCGTGGTCACATGTCGCGCGCAAGGCGTCGTACCGATCTTCCATCTGCTCAATCGTCACGGCGATGCAGGTGGGGCTGCCGTCGGCGCACTCGGTCTCGGTGGTCGGGTGATAGGGCACAGGCGCGGGCGGAAGGATCTCGATGATCGGATCCATCGTGCCTGCATTCGCCGGTAGGGCGGTCAGTCCAAGGCCGACCGAGACGGCGGCGAGCAGCATGCGTCGTGGGAGCGACATATGTGGACACTAGTCGCCCGTTGGCCAAAGTAGGGACCTTGTGCCCCAGTGGTTTCAGCAGATCAGGCGCATACTCAAGATCCCCATAGGAGATCCAGTGCCGATCCGCGTCTTTCTGCTCGACGACCATGAACTCGTACGCATGGGACTCCGCCAACTCCTGGAGACCGACCCCGAAATTGAGGTCGTGGGCGAAGCCAGCACCGCTGCGGCTGCGATCGCTCGCATTCCGGCACTCAAGCCCGACGTGGCGATCCTCGACGCGCGACTTCCCGACGGGACAGGAATTGAGGTGTGCCGACTGGTCCGTTCCGCGGATCCGTCGATCAAAGCCATCATCCTGACGTCATTTGATGACGACGAGGCCCTCTTCGCGTCGATCATGGCGGGCGCGGCTGGCTACATCCTGAAGCAGACGACCGGCCAGGACCTGATGTCAGCGGTACGTCATGTGTCCGAGGGAGGGTCGCTGCTGGACCCACAAGTCACCGAACGCGTGATGCAACGTCTTCGTGACGGGGCACCGGGAGAGCCGGAGGAGCTCAAGTCCTTGACGGCTCAGGAACGCCGCATCCTGGAGCTCGTTGCCGAGGGTCTGACCAACAAGCAGATCGGCGAGCGCCTGTTCCTGGCGGAGAAGACTGTCAAGAACTACATGTCGAACGTGCTCTCCAAGCTCGGACTGGTCAGCCGTACGCAGGCTGCCGTCTTCGCCACCAAGCTGCTCGACGCCTAGGACACGCCCTAGACCGGCACCGACCACACCAGCTGCGTCCCACCGTCAGGACCTTCGTGGATCTCGAACGTGCCACCGTGTGAGATGGCCCTGGACCGCAGATTGTCCAAGCCGCTGAAGCGAGGGCTCGTGCCCGGTCCCGTCCCGTTGTCGGTCACCTCGACCGACACGTTGCCGGCCGCAGCTGAGATGGTGACGTCGACCTTGGTGGCGTGGGCGTGACGTACGACGTTCGCGAGGGCTTCGGTGACGACCGCTGCCACATCGTCCGACAGCTGAGCGTCTGCCATGAAGTCGACCGGACCGAGGAATGTAACTCGAGGTCGGGGCGCAAGCTCGTCTTCAATGCGGTCGACAATCTCCAGGATGCGGGCCCGCAGGTTGACGGACGTGGCCTCGGGGTCCTTTTTGAGTGCGAAGATGCTCTGCCGGATCTGCGCGATCGCGCCATCGATCTCCTTGATCTGATCGACGATGCGGCTGGCTGTAGCGGGTTCGACGCTGGCGGCAGCTGCCTGCAGGTTGAGGCCCGTCGCGAATAGCCGTTGGATGACGTGGTCATGCAGATCGCGGGCGATCCGACTGCGGTCCTCAAGCAGTGCCACGCGTCGGCGGATCGTTCCCGCCTTGGCGCGGTCGATCGCCACGCTGATGTGCGCGGCGAATGACACGCCCATGGCGGTGTCGCGAGCACTGAACTCGGGGCGGTCCCTCAGCCGAGCGATGGCGAGTACGCCGGCGGGATCGTCGCCGATGTTGAACGGGATGACGACGGCGTGACCCAGCTGCGCTTGCTCCTGGAACCCGAGCGAATCCAGGGCGTGGACAGCTGGCATCACAACAGGTTCTCCGGTCGCAAAGGCCTCGTTGATACCAGCGGATTCGAGCGGGAAAGACATTCCTGTGAGAGTCGACTCGCCAGTGCCCGAGGCGCGGTCGACGACTATCTCGGCATGCGACGACGAGATCAACCCAATGGCGACGAGATCGGCTTCTGCCAGCTCGGCGACGCGATCGAGGAGAAATCCAAGATGCTCGTCGTCATCGTCCTTCATGAGCCGACGAGCCGTCTCGGCAAGAGCGGATGCCCATCGTTCGCGATAGAGCGCGTCGTCGAACAAGCGCGCGTTGGCGATTGCGATGCCGGCCGTCGCTGCGAGCGCCGTTGCAAGCTCCTCGTCGTCTGCCGTGAACTCGCCGTGTCTGCTGTCGGTGAGGTAGAGGTTTCCGTAGACCTCGTCACGAACGCGGATCGGCACGCCGAGGAAGCTGCTCATGGGCGGATGCATAGCTGGGAAACCACTCGATCGCGCGTCATCTGCAATGGCCGCAATCCGTACAGGATTGGGATCGGCAATGAGTGCGCCGAGCAGGCCCTTGCCCTCGGGTAGGTGTCCGATCTTTGCGGCCGTCTCGTCGTCAATGCCGACGGTGATGAACTGCTCCAGGCTCTGGTCATCTGCGATGACACCCATTGCTCCATAGCGCGCGTCGATGAGCTCGGTGCCGATCTCGACGATGCGTCGCAACACGGTGGCAAGGTCGAGGTTGCTGGTGAGGTCATTGTTGACACGAATCAGGTCGCGCAGCCGACTCTGCGAGCGAACCATCTCTTCTGCGCGCTCCACCATCTGGCTCAGCAAAGTCTCGAACTCGAGCTTTGGACCGAGGTTCGATGGATGTGCTGGTGAGCGATGAGGCATGTCCCTCCCGGACGTACCTAGATGTCGTACTCCTGACAGTACGCGCCACAGGGCGGGACGATGGTCCTCACGATCACGGTCCTGCGCCCGTGCCGCCCGGATTAGTACTGCCCGATGGTGGGAGTGCCCACCGTTAGGAGACATCATGAGCAGAATGCGTCCGCACGTAGTTGTCGGCGTTTCTCGCAAGCAACCTGGCGTCATGAGGCACGCGTTGGTCGAGGCCAAACGGCTCGATGCCTCGCTGCACGTGGTGCATTGTCATGACGCCCAGCTCGGGACGGCCGACGTCCACGGCAGGGGTGAGGGATCCGCGGCGGCATCGACGGCCCTGGCGGAGGCGCACGATCTCATCCAGAGCGTCGCGCCCTCACAGATCGTCAGCTTCATGGAGGTCGAGGGCGAGACGAGCGATGTCCTGCTTGCTCACGCCCGCGATGCAGAAACGGTCATCCTCGGCGCCGGGGAGGCGTCCTGGCTCGATTGGGTGCGCGGGGGAACCATGGCGGGGCGGATCGCGCGAGACGCGAGCTGTCCAGTGATCATGGTGCCTGAGCGCTGTGTCTCGGTGGACGAGCGCGGTGCCGTCGTGGTCACCATCGACGGTGACACGTCCGCTGTCGGGCCGCTGAGCTATGGATTTGAACAGGCACAGTCGCGCGACAGGACATTGATCGTCCTGCATGCCGTGCCTGTGGGCACGTCGGATGCCGACTTTGAAAGTCACCGCGCGAACGTCGCCGAGATCATTGCCGGCTGGGGCGGTCTGTTCCCTGACGTCAAGGTCCTCGTGTCCTCGACGATTGGTGATGCCGTCGACACGTGTGTCGGTGCGAGCAGCTTGGCGTCCCTCGTCGTGATCGGCCGGCCGCATGGGCGAGTCGGCTCGTTCGCTCTGGCGCGACCTGTCGCGATGAGTGTGATGCACCGAGCTCAGTGTGCTGTCGCGATCGTCCCGCGGAACTACCGGTACGACCGCGTCAGTGACTCGACACTCGGCGACCGTCAATCGACCTCGGTGTGAGAGCAACCACCAGCGCGCGTTCTCCCGGCGGCCAGGGGCGAAGTGCAGCGAGGCGTGCTGTGCTGGCCAGTCCTGCTGCTTCGTGCACAACTGAGGTTGCCCCGCGTACGGTCACGTTCCAAGCGTCCCGGGTCGTCGTGCCGTGGTGGTCCACCTCGAAGGCCACGTCGTCAAGGCCTTCTGCCAGCTCGGACAGGACGCCTTCCTCCCGCGTGCGGAAGTAGATCACCCCGTCCACGACGGCAAAGTTGAGTGGTAACAGCTGTTGGCCCTGACGGTTGACGAATGCGATGCGACCAACAGTCGTCGTCGAAAGGAGCTCGTAGCACTCAAGCTCGTCGAGCACGCTGATCGAACTGATCCTGATGGACATGTGACCTCCCTGGCGATGGCGAATCTCATCGGGGGGCCGGCCTCTGGGAGAGAGAGGAGAGAGCGATCCTCCAGCCGCCTGACGGACTCACGTGTCCAACACTCGCTGACCTGCACTGGCGGGCGTATGGCCGTTCTGCCCAAGTGGGCAGGACCTTGGTCCCGTCGGGTCCCTGTTCAGCCTTGGACCAATGCCCTGCGGATCACCGACGAAGGGCCCTGAGCCGGTGCGCCGTTCGCGGCAAGGCTGGAGCCAAGACCTACAGCTTCACCAAACCACCAAGAGAAGGAGCACATCATGATTGCCACCATCAACACCGACAGGGTTCACGCAGCATCGACACCCGTCGATCGGGCAACCCCGTTGGACTACGTCCTCGCTGTCGTCCGGCTCGCCCTCGGTTGGACATTCCTGTGGGCGTTCCTCGACAAGGCATTCGGCCTCGGACACGAAACCGCGTCTGCCGATGCGTGGATCGACGGCGGAAGCCCGACGTCCGGTTTCCTCGGCCACGGCACTTCGGGCCCGTTCGCTGACTTCTATCAGGGTATGGCTGGCCACGCTTGGGCCGACTGGCTCTTCATGCTCGGTCTGCTGGGCATCGGTACCGCATTGATTCTCGGTGTAGCCATGCGTATCGCGGCATCGGCCGGAGCATTGCTCATGGTCCTCATGTTCACGGCTGCGCTGCCGCCGGCGAACAACCTATTCATGGATGACCACATCATCTATGCACTGGTGCTCGGAGCCTTGGCTCTGGCTCACGCAGGTCGCACGCTCGGATTCGGCAAGGTCTGGGAGACGCTGCCGGTGGTGCAGCGCACCCCGATCCTGCGGTGAGGTCGGCGGGATCCCCGGTTGGCAGAGTTGCCGGTCGGGGATCTTTGCGCGTCAGGAGGGATCGTCGATGAAGGGCATGACGATCTCGAGGAACTCCCACGGCTGAGACGAGAACGGCAGGTGCCCGGTCGGGAACTCGCGCAGTGTCGCGTTGGGGATGACGGCGGCGGCACGCTTGCCGTCACTCAGGGGCGTCGTCAGGTCCTTCGTGCCCCACATCAGCAAGGTGGGGGCGGTGATCTTGGCGGCCGTCGTACGGAGGTCGAACGCGGGGTCGGCGAAGCTGCTCCAGAGCTTTGCCGCGACGGCGGCGCCGCTGCCTGCAGCGCGCGCCTTCACGCGAGCGATGATCGCCTTGTCGGAGTCGGTCCTGGCTCGCATGTAGGCCTTCGCGAGCAGCGGGAGCATCCGCTTGGTGAAGAACGCCGGGCTGCTCATCAGCTTGATGAACGCCTTGGTTGCCGCGGTCTGCTTGGTGAACCCGCCAGCGTTGACCAGGACGAGTCCGGCGACGAGCTCTGGGTCGTCGATCGCGAGCTGGGCTGCGGCGTACCCGCCAACGGAGTTGCCGATGAAGATCGCCGGCTCGAGGTCGAGCGCGTTGACGACCTCCTTCAGGGTGACGACCAAGTCGGTCGCGCGGGGGAGTGCGCCGCTGTTGGATGACTCACCGTGGTGCGGCCAGTCGAGTGCGATCGCTCGGTGATTGCGGGCGATCTCGTCGAAGATCGGGTCGAAGTCACGGCGGTCGTGCAAGGTCGCGTGCAGCATGACGACGGCCATGCCGGTGCCGCCATCGCGGTAGCTGACCAGGCCGTGCCTCGTTGCAATGCTGGGCATGGGTCTCCAATGACTGGGTGGCAGTCATGTCTACCGCATGATCAGTCGTCGGTGTTCCCGCTTTCTGGGTCTGCGGCGTCTGGCGCATCTTCGCCACCCGGAAGGACCTCGGGGAATGCCGGATCAGGCAGGTCAGGTGCCTTTGGCTTGCTGGGCGGTTCGTTCGGATCTTGTACGTCGGGCTCGCCGGGTGTCTCGGTCATGGGTGACGAGTACCCGTTGAGGCTCGTTCGAACCGTGGGTTAGTTGCAGCTGCCGAACAGCGTGCCGACCAGACTGCATGGTGACGGTGACGGTGACGGCGACGGCGGAGGCGGCTCTTCGGTTGGATCGGGATCCGGCGCTGGCTTCGTCGGCGTGGTGGTGGGACCGCCAGCGCCCTGCGTCGGGGAGCCGGTCGGTGTCTCGGTGCCGTCGGAGTCGGCCGACTCAGCCTCACGCTCGGCGGCGTCGGCAGAGGCCGGCGAGGTCGGCGTAGGTGTGGAGCTGCCGACGACGGGTGCGTTCTTGCCGCTGACGCCGGGGAGCGTCGCCGATGCCGTGTCCGCCGCAGGGGCCTCGCCGCGCGTGAACGTCAGGAATACAGCCACGGCGATCATGGCAACCACAGCGCCGGTGATGATTCGCGGCAAAGGTGTGCTGAACACGGGGGACTCCTCGTGCGCCTCGACGGATGGGAGTGTGCCGGCAGCGCGTCTTCAGATTATCGGTCGACCCGGTGAGCGCGAAATCCCTCTGATGTGACGTTGCAGTCAGTCGTCGGTCAGTCCCACGAGCCTGAGCGGCCCTGTTTGAGGGTGCTGCGCTTCCTCTTGGAGTCGAGTCGGCGTTCTTTTGAGGCGCGGCTGGGCTTCGTGGCCCGCCGCGGCTTGGGCGGAATGATCGCGTGGGAGACCAGATCCTCAAGCCGTACGCGCGCTGCTTCGCGATTGCGGTGCTGCGAGCGATATTGCGACGACACCACCGTGATCGCCCCGCCGACCAGTCGGTTGCTCAGCCTTTGTGAGGCGAGCTTCTTCTGTGCGGGGGAGAGCGCGGTGGTGTCGGTGAGCGACCAAATCAGCTCGACGCGGGTGTCGGTCGTGTTGACGTGCTGGCCGCCGGCGCCCGAGGAGCGAGAGAACCGCCAGGTCATCTCGCTCTCGGGCAGGGACAGACGTCCGTTATGACTCATCGTCCGCAAGTATGCGGTACAGAGCCTTCCGGGCATCGTCGACGACCTCGGCGGCCTGCTCGCGGTGAGCGGCGTTGCCGGCCTGGGCAACCCGCTTCCAGGCACCCATGAGGCCCGCGAGCAGTTGTCGGTCAGCCGCCTGACACGTACTTGTTGAGCTGATCTCGCTCGAATTCGAGCTGTTCCATGCGGTGCTTGACGGCGTCGCCGATGCTGAGAACCCCTACGACCCGACCGTCCTCAAGCACGGGAATGTGGCGTACGCGGTGCTCGGTCATCGCGATCATCAGCGACTTGAACGAGTCATCGGGCGCCGCGACCTGTACTTCGGTCGTCATGATGCTGGCGACTGTCACGTCTCGGGCGTTCTCGACATCACGGAGCTTGCGGACCACATCGCGTTCGGAGACGATCCCGATCATCGTCTCCCCGTCGTCGCTCACGACCATGGCTCCGACGTTCCTGTCAGCGAGCGCGTCGAGCAGCTCGCGGATGGAAGCCTCGGGGCGGATCGTGAAGATGGCATTGCTGCCCTTGGACGCCAGGACGTCGCTCACGCGCATTCGTAACTCCTCCAGTGGTTCGTTCTGGAACTGTAACGCCGCGGGGGCCGTCCTGCGAGGAATCGTCAGGGGACTTCGTCGCTGGGTTCGCGGGTGAAGTCGAAGCTGTGCACGTTGTTGGGTTCGGCGGGGGCGGGCGCCGGCTCGTCCTCCCACGACGGCTCCGGTGGTTCCGTGTCTGGGAAGTGGCCGACGTACGCCATCGCTGCATCGTGCAGTCGCGTGTTGGTGGCCAAGGCGTTCTCGCCCCAGGGCCCCGGCTTGCCGGCGAGGCTGGTGAACGTACCTCCGGCCTCGCGCACGACGATGTCGAGCGCTGCCATGTCCCACACCTTGAGCTCGGGCTCGGCGGCGATGTCGACGGCACCTTCGGCGAGCAGCATGTAGGAGAAGAAGTCGCCGTACGCGCGGGTGCGCCAGCAACGCCTCATCAGGGCGGCGAACGCGTCAGCTTTGCCGATCGCATCCCAGCCGCCGAGTGACGCGTACGAGAGCGAGGCGTTCTCGAGCTCGGTGATGCGGGAGACACGGATCTCGCGAGACGACATGAGCGACTTGCCGGTGTAGGCGCCGGTGCCCTTGCTGGCCCACCACCGACGACCGAGCGCGGGTGCCGAGACACAGCCGGCGACGATCTCGCCGTCCTCCTCGAGCGCGATCAGCGTTGCCCAGACAGGCACACCGCGTACGAAGTTGGCGGTGCCGTCGATTGGATCGATGATCCAGCGGCGACCGCCCGGGCCTGAGGTGCCTTCCTCCTCGCCCTGCTCCTCCCCGAGCACGATGTCGCGGGTGCGGGCGGACTTGAGTGTGCGACGGATGGTCGCTTCGACGGCTTCGTCGGACTCGGTCACGTATGTCATGTCGGGTTTGGTCGAGACCTGGAGGTCAATCGAGCCGAACCGATCCATCGACAGGTTGTCAGCGCTGTCGGCGAGTACGTGAGCGAGGCGCAGGTCGTCGTTGTACGAGTGAGCCATGGCCCTCAGAGTACGGCGTTCGGGCGGGGAAGTGCCGTAGCGACAGTCAGTAGCCGTCCTTGGTGTTCATGCTCGCCAGGATGCGCCGGAACGAGACGAGGCGCTCAGCCGGGATGGTCCCGTCGCCGACCGCGACGTCGAGCGCACACTCGGGCTCGGTCGCTGAGTGGAGGCACCCGCGTGGGCAGTCGCGGGCGGCGTCCTGCAGATCCGGGAAGGCCTTGATCAGCTGGTCGATCTCGACGTGCGCCAGACCGAAGGAACGGATGCCAGGTGTGTCGATGATCCAGCCGCCGAACGGCAGCTCCAACGAGATCGCTGACGTGGACGTATGGCGACCTCGCCCGGTCACGGCGTTGACGTAGCTCACCGACCGATGAGCGTCGGGTACGAGCGCATTGACCAGCGTCGACTTGCCGACGCCAGAGTGGCCGACCAGCACACTCGTACGGTCACGCAACACATCGCGTACGGCGTCGAGGTCGCCGCCCTGTTGCGTCACGACGACGCGTACGCCGAGCGGCTCGAACAGCGCGAGGATCTCGTCGGGCTTGCCGAGATCGGCCTTGGTCAGGCAGACGAGTGGCTCCATACCCGCGTCGAACGCGGCAACCAGGCAGCGATCGATCAGGCCGGCGCGTGGCGGCGGATCCGCGAGTGCGGCGACGATGACGAGCTGGTCGGCGTTGGCAACGATGATGCGCTCGATCGGGTCATCGTCGTCTGCCGATCGGCGCAGGACCGTACGGCGAGGGAGGACTTCGACAATCCGGGCGAGCGAGCCTTCGTCGCCGCTGGTGTCGCCGACGACCCGTGCCTCGTCACCGACGACGACGCCCTTGCGGCCGAGGTTGCGGGACTTCATAGCTGTGATGGTGCGGTCTTCGAGGGTGACGGTGTAGCGGCCACGGTCGATCGTCACGACCCGGGCAATCGCTGCGTCGTCGTAGTTCGGGCGATCCTTCGTACGAGGCTTTGTCCGGCGCTTCGGACGGTCGAACTTGTCGTGCTCGTCGTCCCGCTCCCGAGGGCTCATGAATTGATGAGCCGTTCCCAGACGGGAGCAAAGTTGGGATAGGTCTTGACGGTCGTGACGACGTTCTCGACCATAAGGCCCTCGATGCGGAGTCCGAGCACCACGGCCGCGTGGGCCATCCGATGGTCGTCGTACGTCTTGAACGTCTCAGCGTGAAGTGGCCGAGGACGGATCGCGATGCCGTCGTCAAGCTCCACGGCATCGCCGCCGAGCCGGTTGATCTCGGTGACGAGTGCCGCCAGACGATCAGTCTCGTGTCCACGCAGGTGGGCGACACCGGTGAAGCGGGAGGGTCCGTCGGCCAACGCAGCCATCGCGGCGACCACGGGAGTCAGCTCGCCGACGTCGTGCAGATCGAGCTCGACGCCGTTGAGCACGGGTCCTGCCGTGAAGACCAGATCGGCCCCATCGCGTACGGCCGTCGCGCCGAAAGCCCCGACGATCGTGCGCCAGGCGTCACCCGCCTGATCGGTTTGCTCGGGCCAATTGCGTATGCGGATGCTGCCGCCGGTGACCAGTGCTGCGGCTATGAAGACGCCGGCGTTGGAGAGGTCTGGCTCGATCTGGTCGTCGAGCGCAGCGATGGATCCCGGTGCGACCACCCAGCAATCGGGTCGGCTGTCGTCGACCTCAACCCCTCGCTTGCGCAGCTCGTTGACGGTCATGTCGATGTGCGGCATCGACGGCAGCGAGTCACCCACGTGCTGCAGCTCGAGACCTTTGTCGAATCGCGCACCCGCGAGCAGCAGCGCCGAGACGAACTGGCTCGACGACGACGCGTCGATCTCGAGCGGTCCACCTGCGACCCTTCCCGAGCCATGGACGACGAACGGCAGCGAGTCGCGGCCCTCGTCGTCAATCACGACACCCAGACCGCGAAGGGCCGAGATCGTCGTGGCCATGGGGCGTACGCGGGCGTGCTCATCGCCGTCGAACGTGACATCGGCGCTCGTCAGCGCGGCGACGGCGGGCACGAAGCGCATCACGGTGCCGGCCAATCCGCAGTCGACGGTGGCGGCCGCAGCGTGGTCGAGTGCCGCGGGAGTGACGGTCCAGACCATCCCATCGCGCTCGATCGTGGCGCCGAGTGCGGACAGGGCGTCGGCCATCAGCGTGGTGTCACGAGAGCGCAGAGGGCGGGTCAGCACCGAAGGACCGTCGCCGAGGGCGGCGAGGATCAGCGCTCTGTTGGTCTGCGACTTCGACCCGGGTACGAGCACCTCGCCGATTACGGGCGCGTCGCGGTAGGGCGCGAGCCATGGCAACGGTGCGTTCATCACCCCCAGCCTATCGGCGGGGCTAGCTGCGAAGGTGGTCTATCTGCCCCGCCACGGACGATGCGGTCTCGACGACCTTGTCCTTGGCGCGGCGGCCGATGAACTTCTTGTGCGGATCTGGATCGAGCGTGGCCATCAACAGCCCGCCGATTATCGAGATGTTCTTGAAGAAGTGGACGCGCTGGTTGGCCCTGACGACGGGGTCCGTCTCGTTCCAATAGGGGTGTCCGACGAACGTCGTGGGCGGCATCGTGCCAGCAAGGACGAGCGCCGAGAGCCGCGGAAGCCGGCCGGTTGCGAGCGCGGTGCCGGCCGCGAGCTGCACGCCGCCGTTGAAGCGCGCCAGGTTGGACCCGTTGACCGGGAGGTCGGGAGCAACCTGCTTGATCGCATCAGCGACGGGCTGCGCCTTCTTGGCTCGCGGGCCCGGATCCTTGAGCGCCATCGCGCCGCCATAGATGAACATCGACGCGAGCATCGGGCGAGCTGCAATTCGCAGGAGGGTCATGCTTCATTCATACCTGACGCGTGCACACCCGCACCTCGGCGTGCTCAGAGCGGAAGCCAGAGCGGTGCCCGGAACTCCCGTGAGTCGTTGGCGGGATTCGGGTCCTCAGGCGACGCAACGGAAATGACTCCGGACTGACCCAACCCGCGAGCCTTCGCGATGAACGTCGCGCCGTCCCCAGCGGGAAGCCTCTTGGTGCAGGTGAGGGTCGTGAGCCGCTGGTTGCGCACGGCGTCGCCACAGGCCCAGCCCGGGCTGACCACGCCTCGGAAGATGGTGCTGCGCCGGAACGCGATCCGGACCGTCACGTCACGCGCGATCGACGGCCCGTCGGTCGCGGCTGAGATCCCGATCGTGTAGCG
The DNA here is from genome assembly GCA_038256885.1 of Propionibacteriales bacterium. Lineage (GTDB taxonomy): Bacteria > Actinomycetota > Actinomycetes > Propionibacteriales > Nocardioidaceae > Aeromicrobium. The sequence goes on along the minus strand of JBBSJW010000035.1, from coordinate 8,625 downwards.
ATGCTGGAACAGCGAGTCATCATTCGTGATCGCGACGGACGCGATTCCGTAGTCGGTCGGCTTCGGCGGCGGTGGCGGCGGTGGCGGTTCTGCTTGGGTGACCTCTGGTGACGGCAGGGGGTCGGGCTCGACGACAACGGCAGGCTGCTCGACGGTCGGGACGTCTGGTTCGACGGTCGGGGTCTCGGTGGGTTCGGGCAGCGGCACGAGCTCGTCCTCGGGCTCCAGCCCGGGTGTCAGCTCGACGAGCTCCGGTGAGGTCTCAGTAGCCGCGTCGGGCGTGATCTGGGGGGCAATGGCCGACGGACGCGCCGAGCTTGAGCTCGTCACCCCGCCGAAGTCGGTGGCTACTGCGACGGTGGCCGCAGTTGCCAGCCCGGCCACGACGCTCGCTGCGACGATGCCTTGGGCTCCGGCACCGGCGACTCCTGCCGCGCCTGCGGTCACGGCCTTGACCGGAAGCGCTGCGACGCGGGCGACCTGGGCTGCCGTGCCCGTGAGACTCAGCGCCGTACCGATGCCCACCGCCGCTGCCGCGCTCGTGGCTGCGATGTAGCCAGCGGCGGCCGAGCCGAGGATGGCCGGTCCGAGGATGCCGGAGAGATTGGAGTTGACCTCTGCAAGCTCGAGGTAGAGGCCGGTGCACCGACTGCAGCCGTCGAGGTGATCCTCGACCGCATGGGAGTCGCGGGCCGACAGCCCCTTGCGTACGTACGCGCCGAGCTGACCGGTCGTCTTGCGGCAACCTTCGTGCAGCTGCGGAGCGAGATGGCTTTGGAGGTAGGCCTGGCGGAGTCCTTCACGGGCGCGGTAGGCGAGGGCGGAGACGCTGTTGGCGCTCATACCGAGCATCGGCGCGATCTCGGCCGGCTTCTGCCCTTCAACGTCGAGGTGCCAGAGCACGAGCTGCCAGCGTTCGGGCAGCGACCCGAAGGCGTCAGCGGCTGCGCTGCGTTCGAACCGCATCGTCGTGGGATCGACGAACTCGACCGCGCGGTCGAGCTCTGCTTCGTCGTCAGTTGTCTTGACCTTCTTGTTGCCGCGGATGCGGTCGAGGTGAAGGCGTCGGATCGAGCTCAGCAGGTAGGCGCGGAAGAACTCATCAGGGCCCTTGCCTGCCTGGAGCACGCCGAGGACGCGGATGAAGGACTCGGACACCAGGTCATCGGCGTCGGGGCCGGGGACAAGGTGTCCCGCGAGCCGAGCGGCGGCCTGACGGTGCCGTTCGAACAGCAATCCGTACGCGTCCGTGTCACCACCGCGAACCGCGGCAATGAGGTCAGCGTCGGTTGACTCCGCTGTGGTGCTGAGCATGTCTGTCACGACGAGTTGACCTCCGGGAATAGTCAACGACGAAATCTCTCGAAAGTCCCGATGAGAACCGCGTCATAGGTGGGGTGCTCAGGCGTCTCATACATGTCCGATCGAGCGAAGGAGGGACACGATGTTCAACTCGGGTATGAGCTTCGTACCTCTGGAGCACGCCGTCCGCGACGGTCGTTCAGACATTGCTGTTGTTGCACGCGAGGTGGGAGCGCGTGCAGCACAGATGGGCGTGCCGCTCCACGAGGTCCTGGACCACGTGGAGCGCGCGCACGCCGAAGAGGAGCCTTCGTTCGCGACGGTCCGTGCTGCAGCACTGGCATGGGTCGAGGAGGCTCTGATGCACCAGGTGGATGCATCGTGCGAGCACCCGTTGACTTCGTTGTCGACGGTTCCGCATGTCCGCTCCCGGCTCGGCGACGTCTATCGGGGGGCCGAGCGGGACGGGACGGTTGCTGCGGACGACTATGCGTTGGTCGTGGTGGAGCTGCCGCGTCTGGATCCTGGAAATGAGCTGGAGCAGGAGCTGCGGTCACTTGAGGTCGCTGAGGCAATGCGCATGGTCTACGCGGGAGACGAGACCATCGCGCAGCTGTCCCCGCGGCGATTCGCCGCGCTCGCTGGGATCGATCGCGCGGACGCCGTGACCGTGCGGCTGTTGGCGATGATGCTCGAGCAGGTGCTGGGAGACGAGTCACGGGCACGCCTGTGGGTCGAGCACCTGCCGAGCAGCTCCGACGGCATAGCCTCGACGCTCGCCGCTCTGACGGTTTAGGTGTCGGTGCCGCGTGGCACGCTTGCCCTATGTGCGGGCGCTACGCGACAACCCAGACTTCGGCATCGCTCAACCAGGCCTTCGAGGTCGATGTGGTCAACTCGTTTGTCGAGCTCGAGGCCGACTACAACATGGCGCCGACCAAGCTCGCGCCGATTCTGATCGGTCGCGCACCCGAGGAGGCCAGCGCCGATCGTCCGCTGCGCGAGCTGCTGACGGCCAAGTGGGGCCTCATCCCGAGCTGGGCCAAGGATCAGTCGATCGGCAGCCGGATGATCAACGCCCGGTCGGAGACGCTTGCGGAGAAGCCTGCTTTCAAGAAGGCCTTCGGCAAGCGCCGGGCACTCATACCCGCCGACGGCTACTTCGAGTGGTACGCCAGAAAGCCGATCGATGGCAAGAAGACGCCCAAGCAGCCGTTCTACATCACGCCCAAGGACGGGTCGATCCTGGCGATGGCCGGTCTCTACGAGTTCTGGAAGAACCGCGAGGACGACGAGTGGGTGATCAGCTACACGATCATCACCACCACCGCGGAAGATGAGCTGGGCCACCTGCACGACCGCATGCCACTCTTCGTCGAACCAGAGGGCTATGACGCGTGGCTCGATCCTGCCCCGCATGCGACCGAGGAGCTGCTCGAGCTGCTGATTCCCGCCGCACCGGGCCGTCTCGACGCCTTTGCGGTGTCGACGGAGGTCAACAACGTACGCAACAACGGACCTGAGCTGATCGTCCCGCTTCCGCCGGAATAGCGAGCACCCGCACGTCGTTCCACTAGGTATGCAGACATGTGCCGAACGCAGCGTGGCGACCATCACTCCACTGCGTAAGCGTCCGACCCCCGGAGTAGGCTGGGACGCGATGACAGTCACCCCTGCAAGCACCGCTGACGCCGACCCGCGCAGCACCGAGACCCCGGAGCAGCGTCAGGCGCGCTTCGAGGCCGATGCCCTGCCCTTCCTCGATCAGCTCTACTCCGCAGCGCTGCGTATGACCCGCAGCCCGCACGATGCCGAGGACCTGGTCCAGGAGACCTTCGCCAAGGCGTTCACCGCTTTTCATCAGTTCACGCCCGGCACCAACCTCAAGGCGTGGCTCTACCGAATCCTGACCAACACCTACATCAACTCCTACCGCAAGAAGCAGCGCCAGCCGCAGCAAGTCACCGACGAGATCGAGGACTGGCAGATTGCGCGCGCGGAGTCGCATGGTTCGTCAGGCCTCAAGTCCGCCGAGATGGAAGCCCTCGAGCACCTGCCTGACAGCGATGTCAAGGACGCACTGCACGCGCTGCCCGAAGACTTCCGCATGGCCGTCTACCTCGCAGACGTCGAGGGTTTCCCCTACAAGGAGATCGCCGAGATCATGGAGACGCCGATCGGCACCGTCATGTCCCGACTGCACCGCGGCCGTCGTCTGCTCCGCGACATGCTGAGCGACTATGCCCGCGATCGCGGCATGGCCGTGACCGGTGGAGGTGACAAGAAGTGAGCGAGTGCGACGGACCCGACTGCGAGAAGGCTCTCGAGAACCTCTATCTCTTCATCGACCAGGAGATCGACACCGCCAGCTGTTCCGAGATCCAGACCCACATCGATGAGTGCACGCCCTGCCTCACTGAGTACGAGCTCGAGCGGGTTGTGAAGTCGCTGGTCTCGCGATCGTGCTCGGAGGTCGCCCCCGAGGTGCTCCGGCAAAAGGTGCTCGTCTCGATCCGGACCGTCCAGGTCCAGATCACCGAGACCAACAACCCCTGAAACACTGAGTCGGCCAAAGAGTAATCCCCGTCCGATGGACGGGGATTTCTCACGTTTCGGCACGGCTCAAGCGTTGGGGCGCTTGCCGTGGTTTGCGCCCTTCTTCTTGCGAGCGCGGCGCTTGCGGCCTCGACGGCTCATTGATCCTCCTCGAAAAGCTGGAAGACCTAGTCTCCCACAGGCTTGATCCGACTCATGAATCGCTCCCGGTCCACGACCACCCGACGGATCTCACCGCTCGCCAACAGTGTTCCGGCGGCGTCCAGCGCAGCGACCTGAAACCGTACGAGCCTTCCGTCGGTGTGGATCACCGTCGCCGTCGCGGTGACCTCGGTCCCCACAGGGCTGGCAGCGAGGTGCTCGAGATCCACCCGGGTGCCAACGCTCGTCTGGTCAGGCGTGAGCTCGAGCGCGGCGCAGGTTGCTTCCTCGCACCAGGCGAGCACGACCGGCGTACCGAGGACGGGCAGGTCCCCGCTCCCGAAAGCCATTGCCGTGTCGGCCTCGCTGACGATGTGGGTCACTGATGCCGTTTCCATGCGCTCAGGTTACGGGTGCCGAGAACGCCCAGAGCGTGACATCGGGCTCCGGTGACCAGTCGAGCTCGGATCGTCTGACGAATCCGAACGACTCGTAGAGCTGGTGCGCTGGCTTCATCTCCTCGAGCGAGCAGAGCACGACCTCCGTCAGGCCGGCTGCGCGCGCCCTGTCGAGACATGCGGCGACCAGCGCCCGACCGATGCCACGGCCGCGGGCGGCTGGAGCGACCGAGAGCGTACGGAACTCGCCCTGGGTGTCTGACGTGGACACCTCGCGCGCTGATGAGCCGGGCGGGCACCAAGTTGCGGTGCCGAGCAGCTCGTCACCCTCGGCGGCAACCAGCAACACACTGCTCCGTCCCCGCGAGGCGGCGTCGCGGAGCCACCCTGCGTAGTTGTCATCGAATGTTCCGTCGGGATACGTGAGGTAGCCGTCAGCGGCATATCCGGCGACGGTCAAGTCGCCGACCGCGGCATACTCGTCCTCACGGGCCTCGCGAATCTCCATGCTCAGATCCCGGTGGTCGCCCTTGGGTAGGCGGCGTTCACGTCCGTCATCACGTTGATGAGGTACGGGATGCCCGAGGCGAACGCGCGATCCAGTGCAGGCCCGATGTCCTTCGGGTCGGTCACCATCTCGCCGCCACCGCCCAGTGCAGTCACGACCTGGTCGTAGCGGGTCTGGGGTGCGAGGTCGGCCGCGACGTCGTAGCCGTAGAGCCACTGCATCGGGCCCTTTTCGAGCCCCCACGCCGAGTTGTTGCCGACGATCATGACGATTGGCAGGTTGTGACGAACCAGGGTGTCTACATCCATCAGCGACATGCCAGCGGCGCCATCGCCGTAGAGCAGGACGACCTGACTCGACGGCTTAGCGATGCGCGCGGCCATTGCTGCACCCATACCGGCACCGAGGCAGCCGTACGGACCCGGATCGAGCCAACCGCCCGGGAGCTTGGGCTCGACGAACTTGCCTGCGAACGAAACGAAGTCACCGCCGTCGCCGATCACGACGGCGTCGTCTGCGAGTCGCGGCAGCAGCTCGCCGTAGATGCGGGCGGGGTGGATCGGGTCGGCCGAGGCGGTGAGCAGCTCATTGTCGCGAGCCGTTGCGGCCTTGACCTCGTCCTGCAACGTGCTGAGCCACGGTGACCAGTCGGGCTTGCTGCCGGCACCGGCCAGGAGCGCTGCGAGCACGCCGTTGAAGACCAAGGTCAGGTCGCCGCTGGCCGAAGCCGCCATCTCAGCATGGGTCGAGACCTGTCCGGGGGAATCGGCGATGTGCACCGTCTTGGCCGGTGTCGCGCCTTCCTTGCCGCCGAAGATGCCGTAGCCGAGGCGGAAGTCGAGCGGAGTACCGACGACGATCACCAGATCGGCTCCGTTGAACGACGTCGAGCGCGCTTTGGTCACCAGCTGCGGGTGACCGCCGGGGATGATGCCGCGTCCCATGCCGTTGGAGATGACGGCGATGCCAGTCTCCTCGACGAACTGAAGCGCTGCCTGCTCGGCGTGATCAGCCCATACGTCGGTGCCGATCACCAGAACTGGACGAGCCGACTCACGCAGGAGTCCGGCGATCTTGGTCAGAGCACCGGAGTCGGGCTCGATCGGCGCTGTCGTGTTGCCCTTGGACTTGGTGGTGACGGTCGTGGCGTTGAAGAATTCGTCCATCGGCACGTCGACGAACGTCGGGCCGCGGTGCGAGGAGCCAGCGAGCGTGAACGCCGCATCGAGCACCGGTGCGATGTCATCGACCTTGTGTGCCGTGACCGCCGACTTCGAGACGCTCTCGACGATCGGCGGCTGATCGAGCTCCTGCAGGCTGCCCGAGCCCCACCGGTTGTTGGGCGCGCGGCCACCGACGACCACCAAGGGCGATCCGGAGAAGCTGGCCTGGGCGATGGGACTGACACCGTTGGTGACGCCCGGTCCGGCTGTCAGCACGGCAAGGCCCGGCTTGCGGGTGAGCTTGCCGATTGCCTCGGCGGCGAAGACGGCGGTCGGCTCGTGGCGTACGTCGATGATCGGCATCGCCGGCTCAGCCTTGACCGCGCCGTCGTACATCGGGAACACGTGGGCGCCGGACAGGGTGAACATGTGCTCGACACCGTGAGCGCGGGCAACGTCTACGGCGTGGACGCCGCCGTGCTGGGGTTCGTCAGTCATGTGACGCACGCTACTAAAAGAGGCGGAGCACCCGGTGGTAGGGCCGCTCAAGTGACGGGCTTGGCACGGGTGGTCGGACGGTAAAGCCACGGGCTCTCGGCGCGGATCTGGTCAAGCACAGCCAGGATCAGGTCGGCACGATGAGCGGGCTGCTCGGCGAACAGCTCGGCGTCAGCGCGCAGGTCGGCCCGTCCCTGTACGCCGAGTGCCAGCTGCAGGTGGAGGGCTCGGAGCAGCGATGAGGTGTTGCGCACGGACGGCGACGGCCACTCGGCCTCGATGTGGCCGCGCGTGCGGGGGACCTGGATACCTGCGCCGAGTCGGGCCAGCCACGGCTCGACGATGCCGGCGTCGAGCGCGTTGCGATGCAGCAACGTCATGACCGCGTAGGCCAGGCGGTCCTCCTCACCGTGGCGCCAGATGTAGGACGTCGGGGTGAGGACGCGATCGGCGATGACGTCGAGCAGGACGGTGAGCTCGAGACGACCGAAGTGGCGCGAGCGGGCGAGGGCGGCGAGGAGGTCGGCACCATGGGCGATCGCGTTGGCCCAGCCCTGCTCGGGCACCCAGCCGCGGTGATCCTGCTCGCGTACGTACCAAGCTGTGGCACTGTCGCCCCAAGCCAGCACGGAGTCGGACGTCATCAGGTGCTCGTTGTTGTCGCGGCCGATGATCTCGGCGAGCATCAGCGCGCTGTAGGAACGGCGAAGCACTGAGAGATCGCCGTCGTGCCCCAGTCCGTAGCGGAGGCCGGGGACGATGCCATCGCCCAAGCCGGAGAGCAGGTCGTCGTACACGCCCTTGGTGATCCACGTCGTCAGCAGGGGGTAGGCGATGTCTTCGCGCCAGCGCGGATTGGGGTGGCCGAGCATCTCGACGAGCTCCGCTGTGCACTCGTCCAGACTTCGATCGGCCGGTACTTCCATACCGGCCTGCATCACTGATTGCCAGTACGCCTCAGACACTCATCCATCCTTACATGCGCCGCACACCCTTACCCTTGATGTGTGCCCTCGCTGGATGACATCGCGCGCTTCCAGACGTCGCTGTCGACCCGCGATGTCTCGTGGCTGCATGCCCTGGTGACGGATTGGCAGATCATTGCGGACCTGTCGTTCTCCGACCTGGTCCTGTGGGTGCCCGACGCCGAGTCGAAGGGTATGTGGGCCGGTGCCCAGATCCGTCCGACGACGGGCCCCACCACCCTGCTCGAGGATGCGGCGGGCACGTTCCTGCCGGCCGGCCACACTGATCGCCTCGACCAGGCGCTGGCGTCCGGCGAGGTCGTCGACGAGCAGGTCGAGGAGATTTCGGACGGCACGCGAGTTCGGACCCGCACCATCCCGGTGAAGCGTGAGGGCTCGACGATCGCCATCATTTCCTCGCGGCGCAGTGACAGCGCACCCCGTACGGCGAGTGAGCTCGAGGCGACCTACCTCGAGGCGGCCGACGAGCTGATCGACATGATCCAGCGCGGCGAGTTCCCCCTTGAGGGAGTCCGCTCCGACCTGGCCGACTCGTTGCGCGTTGGCGATGGCCTGATCCGTACGGACGGCCGAGGCCGTGTCGCTTACGCCAGCCCGAACGCTTTGTCGGCCTATCGACGCCTCGGACTAGCCGGTGACTTGATGGGCGCGGAGCTGGGGGAGGTCACGACAGGTCTGATCGACCGGCGACCCACCGATCGAGGACCGCTGGGCTTGCTGCGCGGTGATGCGGGAGGCGAGGCCGAGATCGAGAACGCGACCGGATCGCTGCTCCTGCGCGTCATCCCCCTGAGGTCGGGCGGGCATCGCAACGGCTCGTTGATCCTGCTGCGGGATGTCACTGAGCTGAGGCTGCGTGAGCGCGAGCTCGTCTCGAAGGAAGCGACGATCCGCGAGATTCACCACCGCGTCAAGAACAACCTGCAGACCGTCGCAGCGCTGCTCCGCCTTCAGGGGCGTCGCGTTGAGCTGCCCGAGGCGCGTGCCGCACTCGATGACGCCGTACGGCGAGTCGGCTCGATCGCGCTGGTGCACGAGACGCTGAGTCAGTCATTCGGTGACGCAGTCGACTT
>JBBSJW010000034.1:0-33651 GCA_038256885.1 Propionibacteriales bacterium | reverse complement strand
GGGCTCGACGCTCGCGCCTTCTCGGGTCTCAAGGTCGCTGCTGTCGGTGACAAGACCGCTGAAGCCATCGCCACGTGGGGCATCCGCGCTGACCTCGTCCCCACGGGCGAGCAGTCGGCTCGCGGTCTTCTCGAGGACTGGCCGCCGTACGACGACCTGCTCGACCCGATCAACCGGGTGTTCCTGCCTCGCGCAGACATCGCCACGGAGACTCTGGTCGCCGGGCTCATCGATCTGGGCTGGGAGGTCGACGACGTCACGGCCTACCGCACCGTCCGGGCGGCGCCGCCGCCGGCGCCCGTCCGCGAGGCGATCAAGACCGGCAAGTTCGACGCTGTGATGTTCACCTCGTCGTCCACGGTCCGCAACCTCGTGGGCATCGCCGGCAAGCCGCACACGTCGACGATCATCGCGTGCATCGGTCCGGCCACGGCCAAGACTGCCGAGGAGCACGGCCTGCGGGTCGACGTCCTCGCGGAGTCGCCGTCGGTCGACGTGCTCGCTGACGCGCTCGCCGAGTTCGGTGCCGCCCGTCGTCTGGCGTTCCTGGACGCCGGGGAGCCGGTCACCAAGCCGTCACAGCGTCGTCCTTCGACTCGGCGCAAGGCCTGACCCATGCCGTTCCCTGTTGACCGTCCCCGTCGCCTGCGCCAGTCGCCGGCGATGAGGCGGTTGGTGTCGGAGACGCACGTCGAGCCGTCGCAGCTGGTGCTGCCGCTGTTCGTCGCCGAAGGGCTCAGCGAGCCTCGCCCGATCTCGAGCATGCCGGGCGTCGTCCAGCACACTCGTGAATCGGCCCGCAAGGCGTACTCCGAGGCCGCTTCCCTGGGGCTCGGCGGAGTGATGTTGTTCGGTGTTCCGGAGCACAAGGACGCCGTTGGGTCAGGTTCGCTTGATCCGAACGGCATCCTCAATGTCGCTCTGCAGGATGCTCGTGCGGAGGTGGGTGAGGACCTCGTCATCATGTCCGACCTGTGCCTCGACGAGTTCACGGATCACGGTCACTGCGGAGTGCTCGACGCGACGGGTCGCGTGGACAACGACGCAACGCTCGAGATCTACGCGCAGATGGGAGTCATCCAGGCTGCGTCCGGCGCACAGGTGGTGGGACCCAGCGGGATGATGGACGGCCAGGTCGCCGCCGTACGCGAAGCGCTCGACGCTGCCGGTCACACCGACACCGTGATCCTGGCGTATGCCGCGAAGTACGCCTCGGCGTTCTACGGCCCGTTCCGTGAGGCTGTCGACTCGTCGCTGCAGGGTGATCGCAAGACCTATCAGCAGGATCCCGCCAACGGCCGCGAAGCCGTACGTGAGGCTCTCCTCGACATCTCCGAGGGTGCCGACATCGTCATGGTGAAGCCGGCACTGTCCTATCTCGACCTGATCGCAGACGTACGCGCTGCTGTCGACGTACCGGTCGCCGCCTACAACGTCTCGGGCGAGCTGGCGATGGTTGAAGCCGCGGCCGCCAACGGCTGGATCGACCGCGAACGCGCGATCGACGAAGTGCTGCTGTCGATCCGCCGCGCCGGCGCCGACATCGTGCTGACCTACTGGGCCGCCGAAGTAGCAGCCCGCCTCAACCGCTGAGCTCTGCCCGCCCGTAGCCAGCCAAGCCCGCCTGTGTTCACCCTCAGGCGGCGAACTCGACGTGCGTGAGCTTGTGCATGAGATCAACCTTCTTCTGAACTCCGTCGCGCATTCGGAACTTGGTCGGTTCGGCGATCTGGTGGGTCTTGATGTTGTGGTGTCTTCGGCAGAGTGCGCGGAGGTTGTCGCCGTTGGTCGGGCCGTTCGGTCTGGGGATCTCGTGATCGAGATCTGACTCCATGGCTGGCCTGGAGCAAGTCGGAAATCGGCAAGTGCCGTCTCTCGCTTGGATCGAGGTTCGGAGTGCGTCTGAGGGGAAGGGTCTTGGTTCGGTGGTGTCGAGGATCCGGCCGAGTGGGTCGGTGACGATTCGGAACCACAAGGTCCCCGGCTGTTCGACCATCTCGCGGACCATCTGGGCAGGGAGAGCGAACGATCCGTCGAAGGATTCACCTGGCAGGTCGTCGAGCCCGGCGAGCGAGGTGAGCGGGACGGTGATGCCGATAACTGCTCGGGAGCTGGTGGGCTGTTCTTCGGTATGGCCGAGCAGATGCTGGACAAACAAGTCGGCACGGCGCTGGTCGAGGGTGCGATCGTCGGCCATCCTCTTGGCTTGATGGGTGTGCCGGGCGTCAATGAGGACGGCGTCCCTGGTGGCGACGTAGGCACCGATGAAGCTCATGCCGTTGTCCTGGTGATTGACCCAGAACGCCCTCTTCGAAAGCTCTTCCTTCACAGCGGCGTCGTTGGGTTCCCAACGGGCGACGAACCGGTTGAGCTTTGCCTTCAGTTGGCCTGTCGTGTGGGTGGATGCGTAGTCGTCGATGATCCCGTCGAGATGGATCAGGTTCTCTTGTGTCGTGAGCTTCGCTGTCGCGGACGCGATCAGGCTGACCCGGAACGCGTCGATGCGTCCTGCGCCGTATGCAGCCCACGTCAGCGGCAGCAGGTTGCGAACCCGGCGCGAGTCAGCGAGACGAACCTGCACTGTCCGGGTTGGCTGGTGCAGGACGACGCCGAGTTCATCGGCAGCGAAACTGATCTCCAGGTCACGCACCCGCGGGTCGTCGTGGCGATCGGCTTCGACTCTGCGTAGGTCGGCAAACATGAGCATGTCTGCAGCGGTTTCGGCCTCCAACTTGGCACGCACGACCTCTCGCGCGGCGATCCTGTCGAGGATCTCCTGCCCGGTGTCGACGGCTGTGCTCATACGTCAAATCTAGACGGAACTACCGACAGAAACCTTGGGCGAAAATCCCTCTGTGGACAGCAAATTCCCGGATTCTGGTTGTGGGTTTCGGAGACGCACAAACCGAGGTGAGATGTCGAGCTGGCTCGGCCAGTCAGGCTCCTAATTGCGCCCTTGTCCTTGCGCGAGAGCCTGTCGGGTCGCGAGGTTTCGATACGTCGGCCGCGGGCGGCCTCCTACTCAACCACCGAGATGCAGAAAGGCCCCGATCCGAAGATCGGGGCCTTTCGCAATGTTCAGATCAGCTGAGCAAGCCGGTGATGCAGTTGGTGAGCTTGACCAGGTCGAGAGACGAGATACCACTTGCGAGGCACTGGGCCTTGGCCTCGGCCCAGGTCAGCGTGGCCGGCTCGGACGTCGAGGTCCCGGTGCCGCCGCCGGAGAGATCTCCGAGAAGTCCATCGACGAGACCGGTCAGGCCACCGCTGGTCGTGGTGCCGCCATCAGTGCCACCACCGCCCGTGCCGCCATCGGTGCCACCACCGCCCGTACCGCCGTCGGTGCCACCGTCAGTTCCCTTCGGCGGCTTGTTGGCGTTCTCCTCAGCCTTCTTGGCCTTCTTGCGCTGAGCCTCTGTGAGGGTCTGGTCGTTGCTCTGGCTGGTCAGGACCGAAGCAGACGAGAAGTCGTTCGGCGTCTGCGTGAACTCGCCGGCCGCGTAAGCCGCCGAGATCTGGAGGACCAGGTCGACGTACGACTGCGAGTGGTTGTAGCGATGCACGGCCTCCGAAGCACCCTGCTCGGTGGAGAGGTTGCCGGGACCGGCGCAGAGATAGATGCCGGCCGATGTCGCGGCGTCATCGACGTCCTGGGGATTCTTCATGCCGTCGTTGTCGGAGTCGACTGCGACGGACTTCCAGGTGGTGGGGATGAACTGCATCGGACCGACAGCGCGGTCGTAGACGGAGTTCTTGTCGATGGCGCCGTTGTCGGTGTCGCTGATCTTGGCGCGGCCGTCATTGCCGTCGAGCGGGACACCGTAGATGCCCGGCTTGGCGACGCCGTCTGCGTTCAGCGAGTTGCCGTCGCTGCGACCGTGGTTGCTCTCGACGCGGCCGATGGCGGCGACGAGGTTCCACGGAAGGTTGCAGGACTTGTCAGCATTGCCGAGCAGAGTCTCGGCGCGACGGTATGCGTAGAGGGCTGCCGACGGGATGCCGTTGGTCGACAGCGTCGCGACTGTGCCGTCGAGTCCTGCTCGGGGATCGATGCCGCCGGGCGTCTCATTGACGCTGGCCGGCTGATCGAAAGCGGTCGACGGAACGTCGGGGACGGCTCCGCCGCCACTGCCGTCCGAGGCCGTTGCAAAGGTCGAGTTGGTCAGCGCAGCTCCCCATGCGCCAACCAAAACTGCCATCGGTACCAAGGCACTGGCCTTCTGCCACCGAGTGAGCTTGCGTGCTCCCATGTGTTCTTGCCTTCCAACGTACAAAGATCGAGTAACTGGATGTTACAGCGATAAAGGACCTTCGTGGAAATAGTCCGGATATGAGAACAACGAGGCCCGCGGGGCATTGTTACGCGTAGATGACGCCGCCGACCCACGTGATGGGACCGCTTGGGACAATGGTGCGGTGACCAAGACGCCCGCCTCCCAAGATCTGTTCGACCGCGCCCTCGCTGTGTCGCCCGGTGGGGTCAACTCACCGGTGCGCGCATTTCGCGCCGTCGGTGGCACTCCCATCTTCATGAAGTCGGGCTCGGGAGCCTGGCTGACTGACGTCGACGGCAAGACGTACGTCGACCTGGTCGGCTCCTGGGGACCCATGCTTCTCGGGCACGCCCACCCCGAGGTGCTCGCTGCGGTCGACGCCGCTGTCGCCCACGGCACCTCGTTCGGAACGCCGTCTGAGCCCGAGGTCCTGCTCGCCGAAGAGATCGTCGCCCGTACGTCGGTCGACTCCGTACGACTCGTCTCCTCGGGCACCGAGGCGACGATGTCGGCTATCCGCCTCGCCCGGGGATTCACCGGCCGCGACAAGATCGTGAAGTTCGCCGGTTGCTATCACGGCCACGTCGATGCGCTGCTCGCCGAAGCCGGATCCGGCATCGTCACCCTCGGCATTCCTGGAACGCCCGGAGTTCCGGCGCACGTCACCGCTGACACGATCGTCCTGCCGTTCAACGACAGGGCCGCGGTCGAGGCTGCGTTCGCCGAGTACGGCGCCGAGATCGCGTGCCTGATCACCGAAGCCGCTCCCGGCAACATGGGCGTCGTCCCGCCCGCTCCCGGGTTCAACGCATTCCTCTCCGAGATATGCACGGCCAACGGCGCCCTGTTCATCAGCGACGAGGTCATGACGGGATTCCGCGTCACTTCCGCAGGTCACTGGGGGGTCGATGGAAAGGTCGAGGGCTGGAGCCCCGACCTGGTGACGTTCGGCAAGGTCATGGGTGGCGGCTTCCCCGCAGCGGCTTTTGGTGGTCGCGCTGACGTGATGAACCTGCTCTCACCGGTCGGCCCGGTCTACCAAGCGGGCACGCTGTCGGGCAATCCGATCGCCACCACCGCCGGGCTCGCAACCTTGAAGCTGGCAACGCCCGACGCGTACAGCCGCCTCGACGCGACCTCTGCTGAGCTGCAGCGCCTGGTCGGCGAAGCGCTCTCGGCCGAAGGTGTCGAACACGTCCTACAGAACGCCGGCACTCCATCCTCTCCAAACATGTTCAGCGTCTTCTGGGGTGTGACCGAGCAGGTGACTAACTTCGACGAAGCGCAGAGACAAGAGGCGTGGCGCTACAAGGCCTTCTTCCACGCCATGCTCGACGCCGGTGTCTACCTCCCACCGAGCGCATTCGAGTGCTGGTTCGTCTCGGCCGCTCACGATGCAGAAGCACTCTCTAGAATTGCCGAGGCGCTCCCCGGCGCCGCCCTGGCCGCCGCGCAGGCGCACGAGTGAAAGAGGAACGACATGAGTGAACGCACCATCGTGCATCTGATGCGGCACGGCGAGGTCGAGAATCCCGATGGTGTGCTCTATGGCCGGCTTCCCGAATACTTCCTCTCCGACCTCGGGCACCAGATGGCCGCGGCTGCCGCCGACTGGCTGTCCAAGAACGAGATCGTGCACCTCGTTGCGTCACCGCTCGAGCGCGCGCAGCAGACCGCCGAGCCGCTGTCAAAGATCCTGGAGGTCGGGATCAACACTGACCCGCGAGTCATCGAGGCCGACAATCTCTTCGAGGGCAAGACCTTCGGCGTGGGCGACGGGGCCCTCAAGCGCCCACAGAACTGGTGGAAGCTGCGCAATCCGTTCCGGCCATCATGGGGAGAGCCGTACAAGGAGATCGCAGAGCGCATGCAGTCTGCCGTCGCCGATGCTCGCGATGCGGCTCGTGGTCACGAGGCCGTGATCGTGTCGCACCAGCTGCCGGTCTGGATCGCGCGGCGGGCGTACGAGCAGAAGAGTTTCATCCACGATCCCCGCAAGCGCCAGTGCGCGTTGGCCAGCTTGACCAGCCTCACGTTCGACGGCGACGACTTCGTCGGGTTCACGTACAGCGAGCCGGCCGGACACCTGATCCCCGAGGCGCTGCGCAAGAAGTTCGTCGGCGGCGCATAACCAGTGAGGCACAGGCAGCGTCTCGTTGCGGTGCTAGCCCTGACTTTTGGGGTGGCGCTTGTCCTGGTCGCCGGGTGCAGTGGTGCCGGCAACCGTGGCTCGACCGGTGGATATGTCAGCGCCAACGGCGCGATCACCAAGGTCGATCCCGCCGACCGCAAGCCGGCGCCGACCCTCGAGGGCAAGGATCTCGACGGAAAACCCTTCTCGTCCGAGACGTATGCGGGCAAGACGATAGTCGTCAACGTCTGGGGCTCGTGGTGCCCGCCGTGCCGCAAGGAAGCGCCAGCGCTCAAGCTCGTCGCCGACAAGTACGCCGCCAAGGGTGTTCAGTTCATCGGCATCCTCGTGCGTGATGACGTGGCATCAGCCCGCGCGTTCAACCGCAAGCACGACATCACCTACCCGAGCATCGACGACTACTCCAACCGCAACGGGCTTGGCTTCGCCTCGTCGCTCCCGGCACAGGCAATCCCGACGACCTGGATCATCGACTCGAAGGGCCGTGTCGCCGTAAGAATCGTGTCCGAGAACCTCACCGCGTCGACCCTGTCCGGGCTGATCGATGACGTACAGGCTGGTGTCGCGTGACCGACTGGTTCGTCGACACGGTCGGTTCGGGGTCCCTGATCCTGGCTGTCCCGATCGCCATTCTCGCCGGTCTCGTCTCGTTCTTCTCGCCCTGCGTGCTTCCGCTGCTGCCGGGCTACCTCTCCTACATGACCGGTGTCGGTGTGCAGGATCTCGACACTGCACGTCGTGGGCGGATGCTGATCGGCTCAGTCCTGTTTGTACTCGGCTTTTCTGTGGTCTTTGTCGCGGGCGGCACCCTGTTCGGCTCGATCGGCCTGCGCCTGGCCGAGCATCAGCGCACGGTCTCGATCGTCATGGGCATCGTCGTGATCCTGCTCGGACTCGTGTTCATGGGGTTCATCCCGCTGATGCAACGCGAGTACAAGATCCACGCCGTTCCGGCAGTCGGCCTCGCGGTCGCTCCGCTGCTCGGCGCACTGTTCGCCTTTGGCTGGATCCCGTGCATCGGCCCGACGCTCGGAACGGTGCTCACCCTCGCCGGGACCGAGGGCACCGCGGCTCGGGGAGCGTTCCTCTCCTTCGTCTATTGCCTCGGCCTGGGCATCCCGTTCGTGCTTGCTGCACTCGGGTTCGGTCGCTTCATGCGCGCGATCGCCTGGGTCAAGCAGAATCAGCGCGCTGTGAACGTCGCCGGCGGTCTGATGCTCGTTGCGGTCGGGATCCTGCTGGTAACCGGCGCGTATGACGCGTTGGTCGACAACATGCGCAGCACCTTCGGCACCGGGACGTCAGCGATATGAGCACGGACGGTCAGAACGCAGTCCCGGCACTGGGCAGCCGCGAGTTCACCAGGTGGTTCTGGCGTCAGCTGACGTCGATGCGTACAGCACTGTTCCTGCTGCTCCTTCTTGCGATCGCGGCGGTGCCGGGATCGCTCGTGCCGCAACGCGGCGTCGACGCGCGAGCCACCGAGGCGTACCTGATCGACCACCCCAAGCTCGGTCCGTTCCTGGACAACCTCGGCTTCTTCAGCGTCTATACGTCGCCGTGGTTCAGCGCTGTCTACCTGCTGCTGCTCGTCTCTCTGGTCGGCTGCATCCTGCCGCGGTCGTTCGTCTACCTCCGCGCGCTGCGGGCCAGGCCGCCCAAGGCACCCAAGAATTTCAGCCGACTCCCCGCGTCCGCGTCGTTCGAGACCGAGGCTTCGATCGAGCAGGTCACCGCTGCCGCGCGCAAGGTGCTGCGCCGGGCAAGGGTCGACGTCGCCAGCGACGAAGACCTGGTTGAGGTCAGCGCCGAGAAGGGCTTCCTTCGCGAAGCCGGCAACCTCGTCTTCCACATCAGCGTCGTCGTGGTTCTGGTCGGCGTAGCCGTCGGCACGCTGTTCGGCTACCGCGGATCGTCGATCGTGGCCGAGGGCGACGGCTTCTCGAACGTCCTGACCCAGTACGACGAGTTCGGTTCGGGATCGCTGTTCAACACCGACGACCTGCCGCCGTTCTCCCTGCACCTCGACGAGTTCACCGCGAAGTTCCAGCCGCTCGGCAGCGCCCAGGCCGGAGCGCCGCGCCTGTTCCGCGCCGAGGGTACGTACGAGTCCCAGCCAGGCGGCGCCGCGAAGCCGTTCGACATCACGGTCAACCACCCGCTGTCGATCAACGGCACGTCCGTCTATCTCGTCGGCCAAGGCTATGCGCCGGTCATCAAGGTGACCGACGCGAAGGGCGATGTCGTGTTCGAGGACGCCGTACCGTTCCTACCGACCGACCCGTCCTACACGTCGAACGGCGTGGTGAAGGTGCCCGGTGCCGAGCCCGAAGAGCTCGGCTTCCAAGGGTTCTTCCTTCCGACCGCGATCTCCGGTGACGACGGGATCTCGATCTCGGCCTTCCCCGGCGCCGCCAATCCGTTGCTCGGGCTTTTCGTCTGGCATGGCGATCTGGGCCTTGACGAAGGGCTGCCGCAGTCTGTGTATGTGCTCGACAAGACCAAGATGAAGCAGTACCTCGGCCCGAACGGGAAGGGCTTCCGCATCAGCCTGAGCCGTGGCCAGGAGGCCGACCTGCCGGATGGTGGGACGATCGAGTTCGTCGAGCTGCGCCAGTTCGTACGGTTCCAGTTCAGCTCGTCGCCGTTGGTCAAGGTGCCGCTGATCGGGATCGTTGCCGGACTGCTCGGACTGATGGTCTCGCTGTCGGTCAAGCCAAGACGGACCTGGATCCGAGCCCGCCGGGAAGGCTCACGTACCGTTGTGGATGTCGCTGCACTAGACCGAGTGCCGCGCGACGACCTGCCGGCTGACCTGGACGCGTTCCTCACCCGTTTCAGGCACGCACTGACAGAGGAGAACCGATGACCATCGACCAGTTCGCCCAGTTCTCGAACTACGCGATCGCATCGGCGACCGGTGTCCTGGCCCTCGCATTCGTCGCGTACGTCGCGCAGTGGAGCTTCGCCCGCAATGTCGCGCCCGATCGCGAGTTCGTCGCCGCCGGCAAGGGCGCCTCCGAGCCAGAGCAAACCGGCGCAGAGCGCAGCAACATGGCCGGCGGCATCGGGTTCTCGCTCACCGGCCTGGCTGCTGTCATCTTGTTCGCCGGTGTCCTCGCTCGTGGTCTCGCCGCCGAGCGGGTGCCGTGGGGCAACATGTACGAGTTCGGCTGCGCTGCGATCCTCGTCGCTCTGACGTCATACATCGTGCTCGTGCGGGTCTGGTCGATCGACTGGGTCGGCCCGATCATCACCGGCTTCGGCACCGTCGTCCTCGGTCTCTCCATGCTGGTATACGTGCCCGCTGGCCCGCTCGTTCCGGCGCTCCACTCTTACTGGCTCGTCATTCACGTCCTCGGCGCGATCATCGCCGGGTCGGCCTTCCTCGTCGGCGCTGCGGCGTCGGTCCTCTATCTGATCAAGGCTCGCGCCGAGCGGCTCACGCCTGAGGACGAGCGCGTCGGCTTCCTGTGGAAGATCCCGGAGTCCGCGAAGATCGACCAGGTCGCCTACCGCGTGCACGCGTTCGCATTCCCGATCTGGACCTTCGCGGCCCTCATCGCCGGTCCGATCTGGGCGCAGTACTCGTGGGGTCGCTACTGGGGCTGGGATCCCAAGGAGGTCTGGGCGTTCATCACCTGGGTCGTCTATGCGGGCTACCTGCACGCACGCGCCACTGCCGGGTGGAAGGGCAAGTCGGCCGCGATCGTTGCGCTGATCGGCTTCGCCTGCTTCGTCTTCAACTTCGTCGGCGTCAACCTCTTCGTGCCGGGCCTCCACTCCTACGCCAAGTAGCCCTCCAGATTTGATGCTCAACGCATGACTTTGGAGGGAAACGTCATGCGCTAGGCATCAAACTTTCGAGGGAAACCATGTGTCCCAGACGTTGCTCATCTGCGGAGCGTGGCCGCCGTACCCACGAGCGACGAGCGCACGGTGTACACGCCAGGGAATCTCCCGTGGCTTGGTGAGATCGCCGGCAGTCACCACGATGATCGTCCAGCCAGCCGCCTCGAGGCCCTCGCGCCGTTCAATATCGCGCCGTCGCTGAGCGGCGTCACGCTCGTGATGCCAGCCGTCGTACTCGACCAGCACCTTCCACGATTTGTAGACAAGGTCGCCCCGGGCCAAGTGTCGACTGCCCTCGAAGATGTCGAGATTGCATTCGGGTTCTGGCAGGCGCGCAAACACGAGCATGAGGCGCACGACAGTCTCCATCGGCGACTCGACCCGATCGCGGACATATACGACGGCTCTGCGCGCTTTCCTGACCCCATCGAGGTGGCGTTCAGTGGCGTACCCAAAGAGGTTGCCGCGGCTCGTATGACCGGCGTTGACCAGCCAATCGCCCAGCTGGACGAGTTCGATGAACGACAGCGAGCCGGCACAATCAACGAAGGTCCTGTCGGGGCCGGTCACGGCGAATCCACAAAGAGTGTGGGCGTGGAGAAGGCCGAGACGGCGATGAAGCACTATGCGTCGATGCCTGGTCACCGCTGAGGTGTTGGTGGAGAACTCCAGACGTTGACGCCGGTGGAGGCGAGGTTCAAGCCCGTAGAGCTGCATCGCGGTGGTGTGGCTGACGACGGCGTCTGTCGGCAGGGCCAGCAGAGCCGCTCTAAGCAGTACGTGGAAGGTGAGCTCGACATCCGCGACGAGCCACACTCCTCGAAATATCTGACGAAAGCGCCTCCCGGCAAGGACGCCTCGGCCGATCCCGTTCTGGCGTGCTGACGCGGTCGTGAAGGGAACCGCTTGCAGAGCGGCAGGAATAGTGAGCGGTGCGGGCATTCACCAACAGTTGCGCCGACCGTAAGTCAACTTCTCCGCCGGAAGGTTCATCGTGGACAGAATCCCGCGAGCATTCGGCGTGTGGATTTGATGCAGTCGGCGGCACTTGGGCGACAAAAGTCCTGCGCAACGCATCAAATCTGGAGGCTAGAGGCCGCGCAGGTAATCCGGGTCGTCGTCGGGACCCTTGGGGCCGGGCGGGGGAGTCCAGCCGCCACCGCTGCTCGGCTTGGGCGGAGCGGTGGGCTTCTGTCGACCGAAGAGCAGCCACAGCAATGGTCCGACCGGCGCGAAGAACAGGATCAGGAACCACAGCGGCTTCGGCAGGAACCGCACGCGCTCCTTCGGCGTCGCGATGAGGTCGAAGATGGCAAACACCAGCAGAACGATGAGGAATGCTGCGATCACGAACTTGCCCATGCACTCAACCGTACCGGGGAGGCCGCAACCGAAAGCCGGTATCGGTCCGGCTACGTTTAGGCTGCGGACATGAAGGCATTTCTGACCTATACCGCCGCGCGCATCGCCGTGTTCGCCGTGACCTTCGGCATCGTTTGGGGCATCGCGTCGATCTTCTTCGAGTCGAGCAACACCTTCAGCCTGCTCGTGCTGCTCGTGGCACTCATCCTGTCGTCGGTCGCCTCGATCTTCCTGCTGGCTGATCTCCGCAACAAGCTTGCCCTCAACGTCCAGCAGCGTGCCGAACGGATGACTGAGCGTCTCGAGGAGTCGCGTCGTGCCGAAGACATCGACTGAGGATCGGGCCTGGATCGCCGAGGCGATCCGCCGAGTCGACGCTGACGCCAATCGCAGCGCTGACACGCACCTGCTCGTGCTGCCGATCCCGGTGCCGGGCATCGAGCTCTACCTCAAGGATGAATCGGTCCACCCGACCGGAAGTCTGAAGCACCGCTTGGCTCGATCGCTGTTCCTGTATGCGCTGTGCAATGGCTGGATCGGCCCCAAGAGCACTGTCATCGAGGCATCCAGCGGTTCGACTGCGGTGAGCGAGGCATTTTTCGCCCGGCTGATCGACCTGCCATTCGTCGCCGTCATGCCGGCGACGACGAGCCCCGAGAAGATCTCGCTGATCGAGTTCTACGGCGGCCGCTGCCACCTGGTCGACGATCCGGCGATGATCTATGACGAGGCCCGGCGCCTCGAGTCGGAGTGCAACGGGCACTACATGGACCAGTTCACGTATGCCGAGCGGGCGACGGACTGGCGAGGCAACAACAACATCGCCGAGTCGATCTTCGAGCAGATGCAGGCAGAGCCGCATCCGTGCCCGACGTGGGTTGTCGTCGGCGCGGGCACCGGCGGGACCTCCGCGACGATCGGCCGCTTCGTCCGCTATCGCCGCTTCAAGACACGCGTGGCGGTGGCTGATCCAGAGAACTCGGCGTTCTATGGCGGTTGGGAGGCCGACAGCTCCGACGTCACGACTGACACTCCGTCGCGAATCGAAGGCATCGGCCGTATGCGCATCGAGCCCTCCTTCGTCGGCGGAGTCATCGACGACATGGTGCACGTTCCTGACGCTGCGTCGATAGCGGCAATGCGATGGGTCTCGACGATCCTCGGTCGCCCCGTCGGTGGATCGACAGGCACCAATGTGTGGGCTTCGCTGCAGCTGATCGGGCAAATGCGTGAGGCCGGCGACGAAGGCAGCGTCGTCACGCTGCTGTGCGATGGGGGAGAGCGCTATGCGCATACCTATTTCGACGAGTCATGGCTCGAGGCCAAAGGGCTCGACATCACCCCGTACGCGGACGCACTCGCCGAGTTCGAGAAGACCGGCGTGCTCCCGACCGTCTAGGTCACTTCTACGATCTCGGCGCTGAGCAGCACGCCGTCGTCGATCACGAGCTGCCCCATTGTGCCGCGCGGCTGACGGCGTTTGTCGGTGGGCGACCCGGGATTGAACAGCCGCTGGCCCTGCCACTCGGTGTCCCACGGAATGTGCGAGTGGCCGAAGATGACGAGGTCGGCGTCCGGGAAGAGCCGCCGCATCCGCGCAGCGCGACCGTCCTTCTGCCCCGAGTTGTGAATCATCGCGACCTTCAGGCCGTCGAGCTGCATCTCGAGCGTCTCGGGTGCTCCCCAGGCAGCGACATCCGGTCCATCGTTGTTGCCGAGCACGACGTGGACGGGCGCGTACGCCGCCAGCTCGTCGAGCACGTCCGGAGTGCAGACGTCGCCGGCGTGGAGGATCACGTCGACAGCGTGGAGCTGAGTGGCAACCACGGCCGGCAGGGCCTTCCAGAACCGGGGCGAGTGCGTGTCGGAGATGACTGCGACCCGCAGCATTTCAGGCTCCGAGCGTCAGGCCGAGCGCGAGACCGCCGGCGTAGACGAGCTCGGCGAGGCCGGTGTCACGCAGCACGGGGATGAGCGCCATGCCCTGCGCCCCGGAGGAGACGACCTGGCGGGCGCGTACGGCCAACGGCACGAAGGCGAGCCCGAGCAGCGCCCACGTGGTGAACACCGACGCCCAGATCAGGCATCCGAGTGCGATGAGCAGCAGCAGGACGTAGAAGCGGCGAGTGTTCGCGTCACCGAGCAAGACGGCGAGGGTTCGCTTTCCGGACTCGGTGTCAGTCGGGATGTCGCGCAAGTTGTTGGCGACGAGGATGGCGCAGGCGAGTGCACCGACGCCGATGCCGACTGCGACGGAGAGCCAGGTGATGCGCTCGATCTGCACGTACGCAGTGCCGAGCACTGCGACGAGACCGAAGAACACGAAGACGCTGACCTCACCCAGCGCCCGATAACCGTACGGCGATGGTCCCCCGGTGTAGGTCCAGGCGGCGAGGATCGCGGCTGCGCCGACGAGCAACATCCACCACGAGCTGGTGGCTGCGAGGGCGAAACCAAGCGCTCCACCCAGCGCGAGGAAGGCGAGTGCGGCGATCTTGACCTGGCGCGCCGGTACGAGTCCGGAGCCCACGAGTCGAAGCGGGCCGACGCGATTGTCGTCGGTGCCTTTGATGCCGTCCGAGTAGTCGTTGGCGTAGTTGACGCCGATCTGGAGGGCAAGCGAGACGCCGAGCGCGAGCAGGGCCTTCCACCACACGACCGAGTCGGCGAAGGCGGCAACGCCCGTGCCTGCCACAACCGGCGCGATGGCGGCGGGCAGGGTGCGGGGGCGCGCGCCCGCGATCCAGAGCTGGGCACGGGTCGGCGTGGTCACGAGCGACAAGTCTGCCACCACCGGGTCGTTGGGAAGGAGTGAGGTTGTCAACTTCGAGTTGACGAAGGTGATTCGTCAACATAGCGTTGACATGTGGCCACCTCCGCTCCTGACAGCTCAGCGCACGAGCTCGCTGACCTTCTGGCGCAGGCGATCGCCAAGATCGACCCGACGATCACCCGCCGCCTCGACACGGACCCGCAGGCCCACCTCGACCTCATCGTGCTGACCAGCCGGGCTCACGCCGAGACGCGTGCACTCAACCTCTCTGCCGTGTCCTCCGCACGCTCGGCGGGATGGAGCTGGGAGGCAATCGGCACAGCTCTCGGTATGAGCAAGCAGGCCGCCCAGCAGCGCTTTGGCATCAAGTCCGACGATCACGAGGACTCGCCTGAGCAGCGGCGGCTCGTCGGACTGATCGCCGCCAACGAGATCGAACAGCTCAACGAATGGGGTGCCCAGGGGTGGCACTCGATTGCCTACGGGCCCGGCTTCCACGACGTCGAGAAGTCGAAGACACGTTGGGAGCATCGTCGCGCCGTCGTCGGCAGTCGCCGGGCACGCGACCTCGACAGCAAGGGCTGGGAACGGATCGGCACGATGTGGTTCCCGTGGATCTACTTCAAGCGTCAGGTCGCCGGCCCCGTCGAGCCACCTGGCCTGCCGTGAGTCAGCGCAGCGTGAGCCTGCGTCCGGTGTCTGGATCGCCGCGTGAGGTGTTGGCGCTGCTCGAGCCGTGGGTTCGCGATGGTGGTGACCCGATCGTCGTGCGTACGTCCGGCAGCACCGGCACAGCGAAGGATGTCGTCCTCTCTCATGCCGCAGTGCTGGCATCGGCGCATGCCGCTCTCGAACGTCTCGGTGGGCCTGGGCAGTGGCTGTCGGCCATTCCGGCCACCGGCGTCGGCGGACTCCAGGTGCTGGTGCGCTCGATCGTCGCCGGCACCGAGCCGGTCTTCGATGACGAGCACGCTGACCTCCCCACAGCCATTGCCGCCATGACAGGCGAGCGGCGGTACGCGTCGCTCGTTCCCACTCAGCTCCACCGCCTGGCCGGGGACCTCTCGGTGCTCGCCGGTTTCGATGCTGTCCTGATCGGCGGTGCCGCAACTCCGGCGACCTTGCTGGCGCATGCGCGCGATGCCGGCGTCAACGTCATTCGCACGTACGGGATGAGCGAGACCTGCGGCGGCTGCGTGTATGACGGAGTGCCTCTCGACGGTGTTCGCATGCGCATCGACGAGAACCACCAGGTGCACCTCGCCGGGCCAGTGCTCTTCGACGGATATGGCGATCCGACAGCGCCGACGACAGTGCCTACAAAAGGCGTCGCCGACGAGTGGTTCGCCACCAACGACCTCGGCGAGATCGGCGACGACGGCCGGCTCCGCATCACCGGCCGCAGCGACGACGTCATCATCAGCGGCGGCGTCAATGTCCCGCTGCCGGCGGTGACCGAGGCATTGCGGGGCCACGAGGGCGTAGGCGATGCGATCGCCGTCGGCGTACCCGATGACGAATGGGGCACGCGCGTGGTGGCCTACCTCGTACCCGCCGATGCCGTGTGCCTCGACGGGCTGCGCCTGGACGAAGTGCGTGATGCCATCGAGGCCGCTGGACTCCCGCGTACGTGGGCTCCTCGCGAGGTGGTGCTGGTCGACGCTCTGCCGCTGCTGCCCGGCGGGAAGATTGACCGCCAAGCGCTCCGGCGGATCTAGGAGCTGTCCCGCACCCGCACCATTCCGGTCAACGTCGGCACGTACAGCGAGCCGTCGGGCGCCAGGGTGATGGGCGCGCCGTGGTTGTTGAACATCGTGCCGGTGCCGGTTCGCACCGAGAACTCCGTCTTGCCCGTCGCAGCCGACATTGCCGTGACGTACCAAGCGGCGACGCCCCACCGATTCGGCCGCACTGTGTAGGAGTAGACGAGGCCGTTGGCCAGCGAGACCTTCGGCACCGTGCTCGGCCCGGTCTCGTCGTTGGTCCAAGCGACCTTGCACTCGTGGTCGCCTTCGGTGCCGGATGGAACCGCGTCGATGCGGGCGAAGCCACCGGGGAAGTCACGACCCAAAGCGGCGCTGAGCGGGTTGTCGTTGCCGTAGTTGTTCTCCACGACAACGCTCGCGTCGCCCACGGCGGTCAGCGAGTTGTCGGTGGAGCTCTCGCCCTTGCCGAACACCGGCACCTCACACACGAGAGATCCGTCCTCGGCGCGGTAGAACTGGACGTTCATCCGCGGCTCGGCGTTGTCGGTGATGGCGACGAGACCGCTCGGCAGCACAGTCGGAGTCGTGCCACTGCCGGGGCTCAGCTGGCCGGACTTGTCGACACCGCCGTTGCGATACGTCGTTCGCCACAGGACGTTGGGTTCTCCCGAGCTGGCGGTGAGCTTGTAGAGAGTGCTGTCCGTCACGACGTAAAGGCCGTCCTCGTCGACGGACACGGAGTTGGAGATGTCTTCCTGCAGGTCGAGGACGGTCGGAGGTGAATCGGTGCCCGCATGGCCGACTCGTCCGTGCCTGCTCACGAACCACGTGCCGTCGCCGTTCCAGTCGGGCATCAATGCGATGACGCAGTCGTCCTTGGGGACGGCTTCGGTGAGGTCGATCGTGCGCTCGACTTTCAGCTGGGGATCACCGTCGGCGTCCGAGGTGCTCACGACCTTGATGGTGCGGACGGTCGTGCCGACGAAGGCAACGTCCTCGTTGTCGAGGTAGAAGTACGCGCCGCCGCAGAGATCCTCCCAGGGCTTCTTGCCAGTGGTGCCAGTGCGCCCTGGCAGCTCAAGGGTGTCGACGGGATCCATGGAGTCGGGATCGACGATGTGCATCACCGGACCGGAGACGGCGCCGCACAGCGCGATGAGCCGTGCGCGGGAGTCGAAGGCGAGCGTCGCGCACTCCTTGATGCCGAACCAGGAGCTGTCGACCTCGGGGTCCTTTCCGAGCGGCCCGGGGCCGGGGTACGCGTCAGAGGCCCAGCCGTCGTTGTGCATCGAGCTGTTGCCGTTGGGCGCCAGGCTCGGGTGCTGAGGGATGGTGACGTCGATCGGCCGAGGGGTCGCTGGGCGGCCGACGTACGACGGGGTCACGAGCAGACCGCCGCCAGGCGGGATGGGCAGACGACCGTCGGGGATGACCACGATCGCAACGGCGGCCATGGCAATGGTTCCGACCAGCACCAGCAGGTGCTTGCGGTTGGGCCTTAGCTTGCGGCGCACTCTCGACACCAGGAGCAAGGCGACGGCGGCCACCAGAGCCCACGGTCCGAGGGCTAGGTACGCCGCCGCGGCCGCGATCAGGAAAAGGGTGCGCACGCCCCACATAGTGCCCCGTCAGGGGTGCGCGGTCTCAGCCTTGAGCTGCTGCCGTCACAGCCTGCGCGATCAGTGTCGAGCCGCCGACGACCTCCCACTGCCTGCCGATAGTTGCGGGTTCGTCGAGGGTGGCGACGATCAGGGCGGCCACGTCGGTGCGAGAGATCTGGGCGCGTTCGACTGTCTCGGCGAGCTCGATCTGTCCCGTCGGCTCGTCATCCGTGAGGCCTCCGGGTCGCAGGATGGTCCAGTCGAGCGTGCTGTCGCGCAGGGCGACGTCGGCGTCCCGCTTGGCGTTGACGTACGCAACCCACGTGGCCTCGACGTCATCGCCCAAGGGGTTGTCGACACCGATCGCCGACACCTGCACGAATCGTCGTACGCCGGCGTTGGTCGCCGCCGCGATGGACTTCACCGACCCGCCGAGGTCGACGGTCTTCTTGCGCTCGATGTTGCCGTCGGGACCTCCGCCAGCGGCGAACACGACGGCGTCAGCGCCCTCGAAGGCCGCAGCGAACTGGTCGATGGTGTCTTGCTCGATGTCGAGGATCCCGACCTCCGCGCCGAGCCCCTCCAGCTCATCGCGGTAGTCCGGGTTGCGGACCAGCGCGACGGGCTGGTGTCCAGCTTCGACGAGTAGGGGGATGAGGAGGCGGGCGATCTTGCCGTGGCCTCCGACGACTGCGATTCGGCTCATGCCCTCGACGTTACGGGGCTGACGGTAAGTTGCCAGTCGTGCAGTTCCGGACGTTCTCGATCGCGATGCCGACGCCCTTTCGCGGCATCACGCGTCGCGAGGGCATGGTCGTCGAGGGTGCTGCGGGCTGGGCTGAGTTCAGCCCTTTCCTTGACTACGCCGCCGTCGAGTCCGCGCCCTGGCTCGCCGCTGCGCTCGACTCAGCCGAGCGTGGGTGGCCGGCATCGCTGCGCGACCACGTCGCGGTGAACTGCACGGTCCCGGCCGTCGGTCCCGACGAGGCCATGCGCATCGTACGAGCCAGCGGATGCGGGACTGCCAAGGTCAAGGTTGCTGAGAGGGGTCAAACCCTGGCCGACGACATCGCCCGGGTCGAGGCCGTTCGCGACGCAATCGGGCCTCGGGGAAAGGTGCGCGTCGATGCCAACGGCGGCTGGTCGGTCGACCATGCCATCAGAGCGATCGGCTCACTGGACATCGCCGCCGGCGGTCTCGAGTACGTCGAGCAGCCGTGTGCCAGCGTCGAGGATCTTGCCGCAGTCCGCCGCAAGGTCGAGGTGCTGATCGCTGCCGATGAGTCGATACGTCGCGCATCCGATCCCATGCGCGTCGTCGAGCTCGAAGCCGCGGACATCGCTGTTCTCAAGGTTGCACCACTGGGCGGCGTACACGCCAGCCTCCGGATCGCCGAGCAGATCGGTCTACCCGTCGTGGTGTCCAGCGCCGTCGAGACGTCGATCGGCCTCGCCGCAGGGCTGGCCCTCGCCGCCGCGCTGCCAGAGCTCCCGTATGCCTGCGGTCTCGCCACCACCTCCTTGCTCGGTGGTGATGTGGTGGCATCCCCACTCGTTCCCGTCGACGGATACCTTCCTGTTGGCCGCCAAGCATTCGACGAATCGGCATATGACAACGTTGAGGCAGATGCCGAGACTGATGCCCGTTGGCAGCAGCGACTCCAAGACGTGAAGGCGGTGCTGGGATGAGCGCCACGGAGACCGCGCAGTACCTGATCCACCAGCTCATCGCCCGCGGCGTCAAGGACGCCGTCATCGCGCCCGGATCCCGATCGGGACCGCTGGCGCTCGCTCTGCACGCCGCGGATACGAAGGGGCTGATCCGGCTCCATGTCCGGGTCGACGAGCGCGAGGCAGGATTCCTGGCTCTGGGGCTCGCGAAGTCCTCCCGCCGACCGGTCCCGGTCGTGACGACATCGGGTACAGCGGTCGCGAACCTTCACCCGGCCATGCTGGAAGCGCTCCACGCCGGTGTCCCGGTCATCGCGGTGACGGCGGATCGTCCTGGTCGCCTCCGCGGCACGGGCGCCAACCAGACAACTGAGCAGCGCAAGATCTTCCCGGGCATCCAGTTCACGTCGGACCCGTGGGAGGCCGTGAGGTTCACCGGCCCGCGACACCTCAACCTCGAGCTCGACGAGCCACTGATCGAGCCGGTCACCTGGGACTTCGCTGCCCGACGACCGACGGAGTCCTCGACGCCCGTCGAGTCTTTGGTCCAGGTGAAGCTTGATCCTGGACCAAAGACAGTCGTCATCGCCGGTGATGACGCTCAGCAGCCGGCACGAGACCTTGCCGAGAGGGCGGGGTGGCCGCTGCTGGCCGAACCCACGTCCGGCTCGCGTACGGGCGCCAACGCGCTGGCTGCCTATCGACTGGTGCTCCAGCACTCGCCGCTCACCGCGCAGATCGAGCGCGTCGTGAGCTTCGGGCACTCGACGCTTTCGCGCCCCATCACCCAGCTGCTCAGCCGTGCTGACATCGAGATCGTGCATGTCGGCACGCCGGCCACCTTCCCGGTCCCGGCCGGCGGGAACGTCCGCTTCGTCGACGCCAGCGAAGCCGAAGCCGATGATGCGAGCTGGCTCGACTCATGGCTTGAAGCCGACAAGGTCGCCACTGCCGCGATCGACAAGGTGCTCGACGGGACAACTCCGTACGATGTCGCGCGGACCATCAACCAGGCCGTCCCACCTGAGGGTCTGCTGTTCGTCGGTTCCTCCAACCCGATCCGGGATCTCGATCTGGTGGCCGCGTCCTACCCGGTTGGCGATCATCGGCTGATCCTCGGCAATCGTGGCCTCGCCGGAATCGACGGCTCCATTTCAAGCGCCATCGGCGCCGCGCTCGGCCGATCGTCGAGCCGCGCCTTGGCGTACGTCGGCGATCTGACCTTCCTTCACGGAAGCAACGGCCTGCTCCTCGGCCCCGGCGAACCGCGACCTGACCTCACGATCGTGGTGGCATCTGACGACGGCGGCAGCATCTTCGCAACCCTGGAGCAGGGCTCACCGGAGTACGCCGATTCGTTCGAGCGGGTCTATGCGACGCCGACTGGAGCGGACATCGGTGCACTGTGCGCGGGGTACCGCGTGCCACACCGAACGGTGGAACCGAAGGATCTCGCCGCAGCACTCGAGGAACAGACGTCAGGCATTCGCGTGCTCGAGGTGCCTGTCGACCGCATCGGCAGACAGGACCTCTCGGCTGCGATCGCCGCGGCAGTGCGTGCCGTCTTACAACCCTGACAGCAGTTGTGTCATGGTCATTCCGGCAGTAGGTTTGTGAGGCGCATCACGCCCACCCGTGAGAGGACCACATGCCTGACGAGACGTTCGACTACATCGTCATCGGATCGGGGAGCGCTGGCGGAGTTGTCGCCGCACGACTGAGCGAAGATCCGAGTGTCTCTGTCCTCCTTCTCGAGGCAGGTCCCGAGGACGACGACGACATGATCCACCTCCCGGCGGGATTCCCGGCGCTGTTCAGGACCAGGTGGGACTGGGGCTACAAGACGACGCCGCAGAAGCAGCTGGCCGGGCGACGTGCCGACTGGCCTCGTATGAAGGCGCTCGGCGGCTGCTCGTCGATGAACGCCATGATCTACATCCGCGGCAACCACGCCGACTACGACGAGTGGCGCGATGCGTATGGTGCCTCAGGTTGGGGCTTCGACGATGTCCTTCCCTACTTCAAGAAGGCTGAGGGCAACACTCGCCTCGGCGATCCGTTCCACGGCACAGACGGCCCCCTGCATGTCGAGGATCGACGCTATTCGCACGAGCTGAGCAACGCGTTCGTCGAGTCGGCCGTCGCTGCTGGATTCAAGCGCAATGACGACTTCAACGGCGCCGAGCAGGAGGGCGCGGGCCTCTACCAGGTGACCTGCAAGAAGGGACGTCGTTGGTCGGTAGCCGACGCCTACATCCATCCCAACCGCAAGCGCTCCAACTTCACGGTTCGCACCGAGGCATTCGTCACCAAGATCGAGCTCGAGGGCAACCGCGCAACCGGTGTCACGTTCCGCCATCAGGGCACGACGCAGACCGTACGCGCGAACGCCGAGATCATCCTGTCGGCCGGCGCGGTCGCGAGCCCGCAGATGCTGATGCTCTCGGGCATCGGGCCCGGCGCCCACCTCCGCGAGCACGGCATCAACGTGGTCGTCGATTCACCCGGAGTCGGGCAGAACCTCCAGGACCACCCCGTCTCAGGCGCGCTCTTCTACACGAAGGACACCACAGACCTCGCCGAGTTCCTGTCGCTCGGCAACGTGCTGAAGGCGCAGAAGGCGGGCCGCGGTCCGCTGACCTCAAACGTCGGCGAGGCCGGCGGCTTCTTCAAGTCCCGCGACGACCTGACTGTGCCTGACATGCAGTTCCATGTCGCGCCGTCCGGGTTCTACGACAACGGACTGCACGAGCCCGTACGTCGAGGCCTGACGATCGCGTCGACGCTCGTACGGGTGGAGAGCAAGGGCCACATCAAACTGCGCTCGGCAGACCCGACCTGGCACCCAGAGATCGAAGCCGGCTATTTCGACGACGGCGCCGATCTCGACGCGATGATCGCTGGCTACCGGACCGTCAAGGAGATCGTCAGCCAGGGGCCACTCGCCAAGCTGATCGATGAGCCGTGGGTTCCCGCGTCGATGAATCCGACGGCGGACGAGATCGTCGCTGCGATCGGCCAGCTGTGCCAGACGCTCTACCACCCCGTCGCCACCTGTGCGATGGGTACGATCGAGGGCAGTGTCGTCGGCCCCGATCTCAAGGTCCACGGCGTCGAAGGCCTTCGGGTCGCCGACGCCTCGGTCATGCCCCGCGTACCGCGTGGCAACACGAACGCACCCGCCATCATGGTCGGCGAAAAAGCTGCCGACCTCATCAAGGAGTCAGCATGAGCACCCCAACTTTCTGCTCGTTCCGCACTTCAGTCGCGAGTCATCTCGCGTTTCGTTTGCTCCACTCACACAAAGCAGGGGACCCCGCATGACCGCCACACTCGACAACCCGACCGCCACAGAGTCCAGGCCGACTTTCGAGTCGCTCAACCCCGCGAACGGTGACGTCGTCGGCGTACACCCGATCGCGAGCAAGGCCGAGGTCGACGCCGCCGTCGAGCGGGCGCACGAGGCAGCCGAGTGGTGGGGTGGACTTTCGTTCGCCGAGCGCGAGGAGTACCTCCTGACCTGGCGCAGCGTCATCACTCGCCGTATCGCACAGCTGGCGCAGCTCTCCAGCCTCGAGACCGGCAAGCCGAATGGCGACGCCCAGCTCGAGATCGTCATGGCAATCGATCACATCGCCTGGGCTGCCAAGCACGCCAAGAAGATCCTCGGACCGCAGAAGGTGAAGTCCGGTCTGCTGATGGCCAACCAGGCGTCGACGGTCGAGTACAAGTCACTCGGCGTCGTCGGCGTGATCGGCCCGTGGAACTACCCGGTCTTCACGCCCGTGGGCTCGATCGGCTACGCCCTCGCTGCGGGCAACGCCGTCGTGTTCAAGCCCAGTGAATACACGCCCGGCGTGGGCCAGTGGCTCGCTGACACGTTCACCGAGGTTGTGGGTGGCCGTCCGGTGTTCCAGGTAGTGACCGGTCTCGGCGAGACGGGCAACGCGCTGTGCACCTCAGCGGTCAACAAGCTGGCCTTCACGGGCTCGGGTGCGACCGGCAAGAAGGTCATGGCCGCGTGCGCTCAGAACCTCACCCCGGTCATCATCGAGGCCGGCGGCAAGGACTCGATGATCGTCGACCAGGACGCCGACATCACGAAGGCAGCCGAAGCGGCCCTATGGGGTGGCATGTCCAACGCCGGCCAGACCTGCATCGGCACCGAGCGGGTCTACGTGCACGAGAAGGTGTTCGACAAGTTCGTTGCCGAGATCGCCGAGCAAGCCAAGGTCATCAAGGCCGAGCCCGGGGGACTCATCGGTCCGATCACGATGCCCTCGCAGATCGGCATCATCAAGAGCCACATCGATGACGCCATCGCCAAGGGTGCAACGGTGGTGACCGGCGGCTCCGATGCTGTCGGCGAGCGATTCGTACAGCCCACGATCCTGACGAACGTCCCCGAGAACTCCACGGAGATCACCGAGGAGACCTTCGGTCCGACACTGGCAATCAACCCGGTCAAGAGCATGGACGAGGCAATCGAGCTCACCAACGCGACCAAGTACGGTCTCGCCGGTGCGGTCTTCGCCAAGAAGAACGGTGTCGACATTGCTCGTCGCGTTCGCTCGGGCATGACCTCGGTCAACTCGGTCGTGGCCTTCGCAGGCGTTCCCTCATTGCCGTTCGGCGGCGTCGGTGACTCCGGGTTCGGCCGCATCCACGGCCCCGACGGTCTGAAGGAGTTCACGTATGCCAAGGCGATCACCCGGCAGAAGTTCAAGCCGCTGATGATGCTGACGTCGTTCGCGCGGGACGCCAAGACCGACGAGAAGGCCGCGAAGCTGATCACGATGATGCACGGCGGCAAGAAGACGCTGAAATAGGGCGCGCGGCTCGTTCCTCGCCGCCACAGCCGTTCGTTCCTCACGGCTGCCAGGCTTCGCCTGGGCGCCTCGCCTCGCTTCGCTCGGCCCACATCTCGCGTAGGTCTGAGGCACCTACCCGAAGCGGAAATACGCATTTCGTCGGATGTGAGGGGCTACCTCAGACGACGAGGATCGAAGCATGAACATCCTCGCCAAGCTCAATGCCAGCGGTCGGACCGAGGCCGCGGCGATCGCCCGCCGTCGAGGGCTGCTCGGCAGTTGACGAATCGTCGGTTGCACGGGCCGTCGGTAGGATGAATCTCGTGCAATTCCATCGCTATGTCGCCCTGGGGGACTCCTTCACCGAAGGTGTTGGCGACCACGACGAGACGCTGCCCAACGGCGTCCGTGGCTGGGCCGATCGTATGGCCGAGGTGCTGGCCGAACGTGACAAGGGATTTACGTACGCCAACCTCGCGATTCGAGGTCGCAAGCTGCTCCCGATCCTCGACGAGCAGGTCGAGCCGGCCCTGGCGTTGAATCCCGACCTGGTCAGCATCTACGCGGGCGCCAACGACGTGCTGCGTCCTCGCATCGACCTCGACATGTTGGTCGACGAGTACGACAAGGCGCTCGGTCGTCTCGCTGAAACCGGCGCTCACCTCGTGGTGTTCACGGCGTACGACCCGGGCCGCGTTCCCGTGTTCGCAGCCCTGCGCGGGCGGTTCGCGATCTACAACGAGCTGGTGCGCCACGTCGCCGACAAGCACGGTGCAACCCTCGTCGACTTCTGGCGCATGCGCGCATACCGCGATCCGCGCCTCTGGGACACAGATCGGATGCACATGTCGAGCGCCGGCCACCAGGTCATGGCGATCGAGGTCCTCAACGCTCTCGGCATCGAGCACGATCTCGTCCCGCTCGATCTGGTGGAGCGGGAGAAGCTTTCGATCGTCCAACAGAGCACGGGTCACGCCCACTGGCTAGGCGCCAGTGCTGGTCCATGGGTCAAGCGCCGGCTCACCGGTCAGTCATCTGGCGACAACCTCGAGCCGCGGTGGCCGGAGCTCGTCCGCCTCGACGACTCACCGATCCTGGGCAGCTAGAACGTCATGGTCCGTCTGCCCAAGGTCGGGCCCAAGCTCGCTCCACCTCCGACTGACCTCGATGACGACTCGATGGAGCGGTTGAACGAGTTCATCCGTATGACCGGCGGCGAGAAGGTCGTCAACACTCGACGACTGCTCTGGCTCGCCGTCGTCTATTCCGGCAACCTGCAGCTCAAGGACGACCACAATCCAAAGTCGACCGGCGAGACGATCACTCTCAAGCCGCACACCGTGGTGATGACGCCGCAGCAGTTCGTCGGCGTTGAGAAGGTCAACTACTACCTCACCGAGCTCAACGCGGGGGAGTCGATCAAGCCCGCACGCGTTGCCGAGGTCGGCGACGGTGATGGCTGGTGGCACCTCGATGGCCTGCACCGGCTGCTTGCTGCGCGCATTGTCGGCCAATCGCTCGAGGCGAAGGTCTGGTGCTGACCTGCTCGGGTGACTAGGGCGTCAGGGCGTCGCGTACGGGGATCAGCTTGGCGTTGGACTCGGCCAGCTCGTCGGCGGGAACGGAGTCCGCGACGATGCCGCACCCCGCAAACAGTCGCACCTGGGTGCCGTCGTCTTCGATCTGGGCCGATCGGAGTCCGATGCCCCACTCGCCGTCGCCCGAGGCGCCGATCCAGCCGACCGGACCGGCGTAGCGGGCGCGGTCGAGCTGCTCGATCTCGGCAATGAGAGCCACGGCGGCGGGAGTGGGTGTGCCGCCCACGGCAGCCGACGGGTGCAGCGACGCGGCGAGGGTCAGGGCACTCGCATCGTCCTTGATCACGCCGGTGACGTCGGTCGCCAGGTGCATCACGTTGGGCAGGTGCAGGACGAACGGGGATTCGGGAACGTTCATGCTCGTGCAGTGCGGGAGCAGCGCCTCGGCGACCGAACGTACGGCGTACTCGTGCTCCTCGAGATCCTTGCTGGATCGGGCTAGGGATGCGGCCAGGGCGAGATCGCGCCCGTCATCACCGGATCGACGGATGGTGCCCGCCAGCACGCGCGAAGTGATCAGGCCACGCTCGAGTCGAACCAGCATCTCGGGGGTGGACCCGAAGAAGCCGTCGACGTGGAACGTCCAACAGCTCGGGTAGTCCCTGGCAAGCTTGGTCAGTGGTGCCCGTACGTCGAGTGGCTCGGCGAGGGAGGCGACCAGGTCGCGGGCCAGGACGACCTTGTCGAGCTCGCCGGCCTCGATGCGACTGACGGCCTGCGCGACGAGACTCTGCCAGTGCACGCTGTCGATGGGGCCGTCGGCGAAGGTCGTGCGGTCGGCGGGCGGAGCTGCTGGAGTCGCCGTGAGATCCGGCGACGCCGTGATGCCCAGGCCGATGACGGTGATCCAGGTGACGCCATCGCGTCGGCCGACCACGACCTCCGGGACCACGAGCACACTGCCGTCGGCATCGTCGCTGAAGGTGAACGAGCCGAAGGTGACCAGTCCGCTGCCGGGAACGTCGACGTCATCGCGTACGACGGCATGAGCAGCGAGCTCGCGCCACCACTCGGAGGCCTCCTCGAATCGGCCAGGACCCGACGTACGGAACTCCGCGGCGCGACCCCAACCGACGAGTCCGTCTCCCCCGTGCACCCACGCGAGAGCGTCGTCGGGTGGCAGGAGCGCAAGCAGCTCACCTGGGTCATCGAGCAGCGAAGACCGGACCACGAGGGGTTCGGCCGCAGCGTCGAGGGCGGGGTTGCTCACAACAAATGAGCCTACCCGTGGCACGCTAGACAGGTGAGTCGAGCCGGTCTGGACAAAGAGCCCCATGACGTCGCCAAGATGTTTGACGGCGTCGCTGAGAAGTACGACATCACCAATGACGTGCTGTCGTTGGGCCAGGATCGCCGTTGGCGCAAGCGCGTCGTCGAGCTGGTTGCTCCACGATCCGGCGAGCTGATCCTCGATCTCGCAGCAGGGACGGGCACCTCGAGTCAACCGTTCGCCGATGCTGGCGCGACCGTCGTACCGTGCGACTTCTCGATCGGCATGCTCGAAGTCGGCAAGAAGGCACGTCCGAGACTGCCGTTCGCGGCAGGCGATGGCATGAAGCTGCCGTTCGGCGACAACGTGTTCGACGCGGTCACGATCTCGTTCGGACTGCGCAACATCCACGACCCGGTCGAGGGTTTGTGCGAGATGCTCCGCGTCACGAAGCCTGGCGGGCGCATTGTGGTCTGCGAGTTCAGCACACCGACCTGGGGTCCGTTCGACGCGATCTACAGCAACTACCTGATGCGTGCGCTGCCTGCGGTTGCTCGCGCGGTGTCGTCCAACCCTGAGTCGTATGTCTACCTCGCCGAGTCCATCCGCGAGTGGCCCGACCAGAAGGGTCTCGCTCTGCG
Organism: Propionibacteriales bacterium; assembly: GCA_038256885.1. Classification (GTDB taxonomy): domain Bacteria; phylum Actinomycetota; class Actinomycetes; order Propionibacteriales; family Nocardioidaceae; genus Aeromicrobium. Next base: position 6,000 of record JBBSJW010000034.1, on the reverse strand, counting down.
CATGGCGGAAGCGGGATGGGGCAAGGTCGACTGGCACAACCTGTCAGGCGGGATCGTCGCCCTGCACCACTCGATCAAGCCCAGCTGATCAAGCAGGCTGTTCTTCGGCCTCTTCAACGACGGCAACGTGCGCCGGGGTGTGCGGCTCCTGGTTGTCTTCGTTCTCTTCGTCTCGCGGCTCGCCCCGATGGCTGTGCGGCTTGGTCATGGTGAACCCCCGTCCCTCGGTCAAGAAACGACCTGCACCGCGTCGAACGCGCGAGAAGACGGGTTGACGAATTCGTCGTGCCAGAACTTAGTGTGACCTAAGTTACATCCCGCACCCGCCGGGCGTATGGTGAGACCGCGATCACGTTGTGAAGCAATTCACAAGCGCACGATCCATCGATATGTCGGTAGAGCCCGGGAGGTGTCGTGACGGTTTATACGCCGATCCTCGTGTTGGGCGCGCTGGCAGCCGGATTCGCGATCTTCAGCATTCTCATCGCACCCATCACCGGACCCAAGCGCTACAACCGCGCCAAGCTGGACCGCTACGAATCCGGAATCCAGCCGAGCCCGCTGCCGGAGGGCGGCGGCAAGATCTCGGTCCGCTACTTCATCATCGCGATGCTGTTCATCGTCTTCGACATCGAAATCATCTTCCTCTACCCGTTCGCGGTCGCTTTTGACGCGCTCGGCTGGTTCGGGCTGATCGAGATGTTCATCTTCATGATCACGGTGTTCATCGCGTACGCGTATGTCTGGCGCCGCGGAGGTCTCGAATGGGACTGAGCGAAGCGAGGACCGACGCGGGACTGATGGTGGCGAACGAGAAGGTGGCACGACGTGGGAATTGAAGAAAAGCTGCCAAGCGGCGTGCTGCTCTCGACTGTCGAGGGCCTCGCCGGCTACATGCGCAAGGCCTCGTTCTGGCCCGCGACGTTCGGACTTGCGTGTTGTGCGATCGAGATGATGACGTTCGGCGCCCCGCGCTTCGACTCCGCCCGCTTCGGCATGGAGGTCTTCCGTCCCTCGCCGCGCCAGGCCGACCTGATGATCGTCGCCGGCCGCGTCAGCAACAAGATGGCTCCGGTCCTCCGCCAGATCTATGACCAGATGGCTGAGCCCAAGTACGTCCTCGCGATGGGCGTCTGCGCCAGCTCGGGTGGCATGTTCAACAACTACGCGATCGTCCAGGGTGTCGACCACGTCGTACCTGTCGACATGTATCTCCCCGGCTGCCCACCGCGTCCCGAGATGCTGATCGACGCGATCCTCAAGCTGCACGACCAGATCCAGCACCAGAAGCTCGGCTCCAACCGCCTCAACGAGATCAAGGCCGACGAGAAGGTTGCCCTCCTCGCCACGCCCACCTCGGCGATGAAGGGCCTGATGCGCTGATGGCCGGCGACAAGAAGCAGGACGCCTCGCACGAGATTCAGCAAGAGGTCGTCAAGAGCGATGCGGTCCAGCTTGAGGTCATCAACGTTCGCGAAGGCGCGTTCGGCGCACACGGCACGGGCGACACCAGCGGCTTCGGCGGACTCACGCAGCCGGTCATCATGCCCAGCGCGGCGCAGAAGCCATACGGCGGTTGGTACGACGAGGTTGCTGACAAGCTCGCGACGCTGACGCTCCCCGACGCCATCGAGAAGGTCGTCGTGCACAACGGCGAGATCACGTTCTTCATCCGTCGCCACGCTCTCCTCGAGACCGTCACCCACCTGCGCAATGACCCGGAGCTTCGCTTCGAGTTCTGCTCCTCGGTCTCGGGCGTGCACTTCCCGCACGAGACCGACCGTGAGCTGCACGTTGTCATCCACCTGCTGTCGATGACACACAACCGCCGCATTCGCGTCGAGGTTGTGGCACCCGACTCCGATCCGCACGTGCCGAGCGTCGTGAGCATCTACCCGACGGCCGACTGGCACGAGCGCGAGACGTACGACTTCTTCGGCATCATCTTCGACGGGCACCCGGCGCTGACCCGCATCATGATGCCGGACGACTGGCCGGGCCACCCCCAGCGCAAGGATTACCCGTTGGGCGGCATCCCGGTCGAGTTCAAGGGCGGCACCATCCCGGCGCCCGACCAGCGCAGGAGCTACTCATGACTGCCACCACAGACCCTTACGCGGGCACGACAGAGACCAGCGACGGTCCGGTCTTCACCGTCACCGGCCAGGACTGGGACACGATCGACCCGTCCGCCGTCGAGGGCGACCACCTCGTCATCAACATGGGACCGCAGCACCCGTCGACGCACGGCGTGCTCCGCCTGGTGCTTGAGATCGACGGCGAGACCGTACGCGATGCCCGCGCTGGCATCGGCTACCTCCACACCGGCATCGAGAAGAACATGGAGTTCCGCACCTGGACCCAGGGCGTGACGTTCTGCACCCGGATGGACTACGTCGCCCCGTTCTCCAACGAGGCCGCGTACGTCATGGCGGTCGAGAAGCTCCTCGGCATCGAGGCGCCGGAGAAGGCGCAGGCCATCCGCGTCCTCCTGCTCGAGCTCAACCGCATCTCGTCCCACCTCGTATGTCTCGCCACCGGCGGAATGGAGATCGGCGCGCTGACGGTCATGACGATCGGCTTCCGTGACCGCGAAGAGATCCTCAACCTGTTCGAGCTGATCACCGGACTGCGCATGAATCACGCGTACTTCCGTCCTGGCGGCGTCGCGCTCGACCTGCCCGATGGCGCGATCGAGAAGATCCGCGCGACAGTTCGGCTGCTCAAGAAGCGCCTGCCGGAGTACGCAGCGCTCTGCAATGCCAACCCGATCTTCAAGGGCCGCCTCAAGGGCGTCGGCCACCTCGAGCTCGCCGGCTGCCTCGCACTCGGGCTCACCGGCCCGGTGCTCCGCTCGACCGGCTACGACTGGGACCTCCGCAAGAAGCAGCCCTACTGGGGCTACGACACGTACGACTTCGAGGTCGTCACCCGCGACGAACCCGACGCTTACGGACGTTTCCGGGTGCGCCTTGACGAGATGTGGGAGTCGCTCAAGATTGTCGAGCAGGCCACCGAGCGCATCGCCTCGATGGCAGGCGAGCCGGTCATGGTCGCTGACAAGAAGATCGCCTGGCCTTCGCAGCTCAGTGTTGGCGCAGATGGCCAGGGCAACTCGGCCGAGCACATCAAGCACATCATGGGCGAGTCGATGGAAGCGCTCATCCACCACTTCAAGATCGTCACAGAGGGCTTCCGGGTCCCGGTCGGTCAGGCGTACGCCAGCATCGAGTCCCCTCGCGGCGAGATCAGCTGTCACCTCGTCTCCGACGGCGGCACGCGCCCATACCGAGCGCACTTCCGCGACCCGTCATTCGTCAACCTGCAGGGCACCTCGGTGATGAGCGAGGGCGGCATGATCTCCGACGTCATCGTTGCTATCGCCAGCATCGACCCAGTCATGGGAGGCGTCGACCGATGAGCCTGAACAAGAAGACCGTCGGTGAGCTCAACGAGCTCGCCTCGCGCTACCCGCAGGCCCGCAGTGCGCTGCTGCCGATGCTGCACCTGATCCAGTCCGTCGAGGGTCACGTCACCAACGAGGGCATTGAGCTGTGCGCCGAGATTCTCGGTATCACCGCAGCTGAGGTCTCGGGTGTCGCGACGTTCTACACGATGTACAAGCGCCGTCCGATGGGCGAGCACCACGTCGGTGTCTGCACCAACACCCTGTGCGCCGTGATGGGCGGCGACGCGATCTTCGAGCGGCTCAAGGGTCACCTCGATGTCGGAAACGACGAGACCACCGAGGACGGCAAGGTCACCCTCGAGCACATCGAGTGCAACGCAGCCTGCGACTTCGCACCCGTGATGACGGTCAACTGGGAGTTCTTCGACAACCAGACTCCCGAGTCGGCAGTTGAGCTGGTCGACAAGCTGCGGGCGGGCGAGAAGGTGCAGGCCACCCGCGGCGCCACGATCACGTCGTGGCGCAAGGCTGAGCGCGTGCTCGCTGGCTACGAGGACGGGCTCGTCAACGAAGGACCTGCGGCTGCAGGACCGTCGCTCGTCGGACTCAACATCGCCAACGAACGCGGTTGGGCGGCTCCGAGCGTCAACGGTGCCACGGCGACGAAGGACGAGGTTGCTGACGACAAGCAGAGCGCGGTCGAGCAGGCCGACACCGCGCGCGCCGAGTCAGAGACCCTCGACGAGGAGGGCAAGAAGTGACTGACATGCTCACGCCCGTACTCACTGCCGACTGGGGCAACGACCGCGCCTGGACCCGCAAGGCATACGAGCAGACCGGCGGCTACGACGCCCTCCGCAAGGCGCTGACCATGAAGCCCGACGACCTGATCACGATAGTCAAGGACTCCGGTCTGCGTGGCCGCGGTGGCGCCGGCTTCCCGACGGGTATGAAGTGGAGCTTCATCCCGCAGGACAACCCCAAGCCCAAGTACCTCGTCGTCAACGCCGATGAGTCCGAGCCCGGCACCTGCAAGGACATCCCGCTGATGATGGCCTCGCCACACGTGCTGATCGAGGGTGTCATCATTGCCGCCCACGCGATCCGTGCGGAGAAGGCATTCATCTACGTACGCGGTGAGGTGCTCCACGTCGTACGCCGACTGCGTGCCGCTGCGCGCGAGGCGTACGAAGCCGGCTACCTCGGCGAGGACATCCTCGGCTCCGGACTCAACATCGACCTCGTCATCCATGCCGGCGCAGGCGCCTACATCTGCGGCGAGGAGACAGCACTGCTCGACTCGCTCGAGGGACGCCGCGGCCAACCGCGACTGCGCCCTCCGTTCCCCGCCGTCGAAGGTCTCTACGCCAGCCCGACCGTGATCAACAACGTCGAGTCGATTGCTTCGGTGCCGGCCATCGTGCGTGGCGGCATCGAGTGGTTCGGATCGATGGGCACCGAGAAGTCCAAGGGCTTCACGATCTACTCGCTCTCTGGCCACGTGAAGAGTCCCGGCCAGTACGAAGCGCCGCTTGGCATCACCCTGCGCCAGCTCCTCGAGCTCGGCGGCGGCATGCGCGAAGGCAGTGAGCTGAAGTTCTGGACCCCGGGCGGTTCGTCGACGCCGATCCTGACTGCGGAGCACCTCGACGTCCCACTCGACTACGAAGGCGTCGGTGAGGCCGGATCCATGCTCGGCACCAAGGCCCTGCAGATCTTCGACCAGACAACCTCGGTCGTACGCTGCGTGCTGCGGTGGACCGAGTTCTACAAGCACGAGTCGTGCGGCAAGTGCACGCCCTGCCGTGAAGGCACGTGGTGGCTGGTGCAGACCTTGCAGCGTCTCGATGCTGGCGAGGGTCGTCACGGCGACATCGAGCTGCTGCTCGACCTGTGCGACAACATCCTCGGCCGCTCGTTCTGCGCCCTCGGCGACGGAGCGACGAGCCCGATCACCTCGGCGATCCAGTACTTCCGCAAGGAGTTCGAGGCCGGTATGCACACGCCGTCCAGCTGGACCTTCCCGCCGGCCGCCTCGACCCTCTTCCCGCAGGAGGTGGCAGCCAAATGACGATCGAAGCCGTTTCGACAGGCTCAACGGGCGAGGCTCCCGTCGAGCTCATCACGCTGACGATCGACGATGTCGAGGTCAGCGTCCCCAAGGGCACCCTGGTTATCCGGGCCGCCGAGCTGGTCGGCACCGAGATCCCGCGCTTCTGCGACCACCCACTGCTCGAACCGGTTGGCGCCTGTCGTCAGTGCCTCGTCGACATCACGGATGCCGGCAACGGTCGCGGTTTCCCCAAGCCGCAGGCGTCCTGCACGATCGAAGCCGCGGCCGGCATGGTCGTCAGAACCCAGGTCACCTCCGAGATCGCCGAGAAGGCGCAGCGCGGCAACATGGAGTTCCTCCTCATCAACCACCCGCTCGACTGCCCCGTGTGCGACAAGGGCGGCGAGTGCCCGCTGCAGAACCAGGCCATGACCCACGGCCAGGGCGAGTCACGCTTCACCGAGACCAAGAGGACCTTTCCCAAGCCGATGGCGGTCTCCGAGCAGGTGCTGCTCGACCGTGAGCGCTGCGTGCTGTG
>JBBSJW010000033.1:0-33790 GCA_038256885.1 Propionibacteriales bacterium | reverse complement strand
TGCAGCCAGCGCAGCCATGGCGCCAACCAGGGCGATCACCATCGCGGCCGGCATGAGCCACGAACGTACGAACTTCGCCTCGGGCCACCACCGCACGAGGGCGACACCGACCGCGAGAGCGCCGAAGACGATGGAGGCAAGCCACCAGGAGCCGGGACCTTCTTCGATCATGGACGGGCGCGACCAGAATGCCTTCAAGCCATCCATCGAATCGAAGGACTCCTCGACCAGCGAGCCGACAGTCTCGAGCCAGGGCAGAGCTGCAACGGCGAGCCCGATGCCGAGAAGTCCTGTGCCGATACGTGCTCCGGCCGACCATGGGTCTCCGCGCCTGAGCGCCAGCCCTCCGGCAACAACCAGTCCCGCGACGACGAGCATGGCTCCTCGACCGCCGTGTGCCGACTCCACCGGGAGGACGATCAACGTCGCCAGACCGAGTAGGGCGATCGTGGCCGCGACCAGCGCCGTACGGCGTTCGATCGCGCCGACGGCAATGGTGATCAACACAATGACGACCAAAGGCAAGCCGTGGCGCTCGGTGAAGAGCTGCTCGGCACTCGAGTTCTCAAAGGCTTCAACCAACGCTGCAATGGCCATGAACACAACCCCGACAGACCCCGCGATGGCAAGCAGGATCGCCGTGAGCTGGTGCTTGAGCCTCAACGCAACCAGCAAGAAGACGGCCACGAAGGCCGTCGCCACGAGAGCTGACCAGAACGGCGTCCAGTCGGCCTCGTCGAACAGCTCCACACCGATGGCCGCTCCACCGATCCATGGCGCGACTCCGGCGACGATCATAGGGGCGACAAGCCGCGCCGCATCGAGGCGAGGCTTGGCCCAGTGCACGACGTACGAGCCGACCACGAACATCACCGCCGACCAACCGACAGCCGCAGCGACCGGTGACAAGCCATCCAGACCGAAAAGCCCCTGGTCCCACGCGGCGAACCAGTCGACGGTCACGAGTCCGAGGAACACAGTCCACAACGCCTCGGCAGACGCCCTCAGTCCACGCCGGGTGATCAAGGTGGCTAGGAGCCCGATCACTGCGGTGAACGCCAACAGCACCAGCGCTCGGCCCGTGACGCCAAGCGAGCCCCACGACACGGTGATGAAGATGATCCCGGCGACGAGGATGAAAAGTGCGCCGAGGCCCAACAGGATCGAACCGGTCGACATCCTGCGCTGGACCGAGGGTTTCGACATCGCCGGAGCTTTGGGCAGCGTCGCGGCGGCAACAGCTGGTTCAGCGGCTGGGGTGGCCGAGACAGCCGCCGAACGAGCCTTCTCCAGCAACGTGTCGGCGTGGATCAACGTTTGCCAGAGCTCCCTGGCGGCCTGAGAGGTCAGGTCGAAACCGCACTTGGTGCAGATCGAACGCCCACTGATCGGGGCGGCGCAGCTCGGACACACGGACGGGTCGGCGAAGCGCATGCCTCACTCTGGCATGGAGTTCACTCAGGTCCGTTCGAGAACCGCTACGCACTCGACGTGGTGCGTCATCGGGAACAACGCAAAAGCGCGCAGGCTGTCGAGCGGGTATCCGAGCGTTTCGAAGGTGGCCAGGTCGCGCGCCAGAGCCGCCGGATCGCACGCGACGTACACAACTCGTCTTGGAGAGAGCTCCGCTATCGCCGGTACGACCTTCTTGGCGCCCGTGCGCGGCGGGTCCAGAACCACGACATCCGCGCGGACGCCAACGAGGCCCTCGCGCAACGCGCGCTCAACCGTCGCGCCCACGAGCTTGACCTGCGGCGAGCCGTGCAGGTTGCGGCGTGCGTCCTTCGCGGCCTGCTGGTCGGACTCGACACTGACCACGGTGCCGGTCTCCCCCACCGCGTCCGCGAGGAATGCGGTGAACAGCCCGACTCCGGCGTACAGGTCGGCGACCACATCGCCGTCCTTGGCCATCGCACCCGCGAGTACCGCGTCGACCAAGGTTGAGGCGGCGGCCGGGTGGACCTGCCAGAAGCCCGACCCGGAGACCCGAAAATCCTTGCCTTGCACGCGTTCGGTGAGGGCGCCTCGGCCACCACGTGTGGTTCCGTCGACAGCGACGACACCGTCCACCGCGGCTTCCACCTCGTCGGAGATCGAGGCGTCGGTGACAAGCATCCGCTCCCCCGCTGACGAGACGATCGACTCGACCGACTCGGCATCCCACGTGTGGCCCAGAACGGGCGGGAGGTCGGGGTGCGCGATCACGCACCGATCCACCGGTATGACGTCGTGTGACCGATGCCTGCGCAACCCGGGCCTTCCGTGTTGGTCGACCGCGAAGGTCACTCGCGTACGCCAGCCCAGGTCAGACGGATCGACGGACTCAACCTCGCCAGTCCACTCGATCCCGGCCAGGCGCTGGAGCTGCTCTCGTACGACATCGCCGAGAAGTGATCGTTGAACAGCAGGATCCACGTGCTGAAAGTCGCAACCGCCGCACTGCCCTGCGTACGCGCACGGCGGCGTCACGCGGCCTGGTGCAGCGTCGATGATCTCGACCGCATCCGCCCGCAGGAAGGACTTCGAGCTGTCGGTGATCTGGATCCGTACGCGCTCGCCGGGCAACGCGTGTCGTACGAACACCACCTGCCCGTCGATCCGGGCCACGCAATGGCCTCCGTGTGCGATCGGGCCGACGTCGACCACAAAACCCTGCATGTGTTCAGTCACCTTGGAAGCCGCGACGCACGTCACCTGCTGCGGGGCGCTCCTTGCCGAGGCGTTCCTTGGCCTTGCCGGCCGAGTCAAGCTGATACGGCACGCTGGTGACCATGACGCCGGGCATGAACAGGAGTCGGCCCTTGAGACGCAGCGCCGTCTGGTTGTGGAGCAGCTGCTCCCACCAGCGACCGACGACGTACTCGGGGATGTAGACCGTGATCACGTCACGCGGACTCGCTTTGCGGAGCTCCTTCACGTAGCGGAGCACCGGTCGTACGAGCTCGCGGTAGGGCGAATTGATGACCTTCAGCGGAACCGGGATCGCAAGCTCATCCCACCGCTGCATCAATGCTTCGGTCTCGGCCGGGTCGAACTCCACGGTCAGAGCCTCGATCGTGTTGGGCCGAGACACCCGCGCATATGCCAACGCTCGCATCGTGGGCTTGTGCAGCTTGCTGACCAGCACGATCGCGTGAACCCGCGAGGGAAGGGTGACATCTGAGTCGTGGATCTCAAGCTCGAGCGAGACCCGATCGTAGTGACCCCGAATAGCCTTCATGAGCAAGAAGATGATGACCATGGCCAGGATCGCGATCCACGCACCGTGGGTGAACTTGGTGATCAGGACGACGATCAGCACAACGCCGGTGACCATGAAGCCGAATCCGTTGATGGCGCGACTGCGGTTGTAGCGGAGCCGCGCAGATCGGTCGGTCGTTTCTCGGAGCAGCCGAGTCCAGTGCCGCACCATGCCAGCCTGGCTCAGGGTGAAAGAGACAAACACCCCGACGATGTAGAGCTGGATGAGCCGGGTCACCTGCGCATCGAACGCGATGATCAGGGCAATCGCGAAGAAGGCAAGGACAGCAATTCCGTTGCTGAACGCGAGACGGTCGCCTCGCGTGTCGAGTTGGCGGGGCATGTAGCGGTCCCTGGCGAGGATCGAGCCGAGAACCGGAAAACCGTTGAACGCGGTGTTGGCGGCCAGAAGCAGGATCAGACCGGTTGCCACTGTGACGATGAGGAAGCCGGGCGGGAAGTGATCGAAGATCACACGCGCCAGTTGGCCCACGATCGGATCCTGGTGGTAGTCATGACCGACCGGGCTGCCGTCCGGTCGCAGCAGTTGCTCGGCAGGATCCTCGGCAATGCGGACGTTGATGATGTTGGCCAGGACAACGATGGAGAACGCGAGCGTCGTCGCGACTGCCCCCAGAATCAGGAGCGTTGTCGCGGCATTCTTGCCCTTGGGCGGACGGAAAGCGGGCACACCATTCGCTATCGCCTCGACTCCCGTCAAGGTCGCGCACCCGGAGGCAAACGCGCGAAGTAGCAAGAAGGCGAATGCCAGCCCGCCCAAGCCAGACATGAACGGATCCTCCGGCAGGATCGTGAAATCGGCCGTCGCAGCGTCCGGAAGGCCGTCTCCGAGGAACTCACGGGTGAAGCCCCACGCCACCATGGCGAGCATCGACACGATGAACACATAGGTCGGGATCGCGAAGGCGGTACCGGACTCCTTCGCTCCGCGGAGGTTGATGGCTGTCAGCAGGACGACGCCAGTCACCGCGACGGCCACCTCGTGACCCTGAAAGACAGAAACAGCACTCCCGAGGTACTGCGCGGCTGAAGAAATCGACACAGCGACCGTGAGCACGTAGTCGACCCACAAGGCGCTTGCAACGCCGAGGCCCGCGTTGGCGCCGAGGTTCACCGTGGCGACTTCGTAGTCGCCGCCACCGCTCTGGTATGCCTGAACGTTCTGGCGATAGGACGCCACCACGGCCAGCATGACGAACGCGATGATCAGGCCGATCTTCCACGAGTAGGTGTACGCACCGACTCCGGCGAGCGAAAGCGTCAGGAAGATCTCGTCGGGCGAGTAAGCCACCGACGACAGGGGGTCGCTGGCGAAGACAGGCAGCGCAATCCGCTTCGGGAGAAGGGTCTCTCCGAGCTGGGTGCTGCGGAGCTTGCGTCCGACCAGTGCTCGTTTGAGTCCTTCAGTGATACCCACGAGAGTCGATGCTAGACCTGCATCACATCCTGTGCGCACGCCATCCCGACTCGGTGTAGCGTCGCCTGCGTGCACATCGTGATCATGGGTTGCGGCCGCGTCGGCTCGACTCTCAGCCACAGCCTCGAGGAACGCGGCCACACCACAGCCGTGATCGACTCCAACCCTGACGCCTTTCGGCGTCTCGGACCGGGCTTCAGCGGACTCACGGTCACCGGCCTTGGTTTCGATCGCGACGTACTCATCGAAGCGGGCATCGAACGTGCCGACGGATTCGCCGCTGTCTCCAGCGGTGACAACTCCAACATCATCTCCGCGCGAGTGGCCCGCGAGCAGTTCAAGGTCGACACCGTCGTGGCGAGGATCTACGACCCGGGCCGGGCCGAGGTCTACGAACGTCTCGGCGTGCCTACGGTTGCGACCGTCCCGTGGGCTGCGGACCAAGTTCTTCGTCGCCTCGTACCCGCCGGTTCAGAGCCCGCCTGGCGTGACCAGTCCGGCGATGTCCGGCTCGACACGGTCTACGCACCGTTCAACTGGATCGGTCACCGCATCGACCAGCTCGAATCAGCGGCAGGCGTACGCGTTGCCTATCTCACCCGCCTCGGTTCCGGCCTGATCGCTACCCCCGACACCGTGATCCAGGAAGGCGACTACCTCAACGTGTTCATGCGTGAGGATGCCGCCGAAAGGGCGCATGAAGCCCTCGAGGCCGGACCGGTGGAGGACTGATGCGCGTCGTCATCGCTGGGGCAGGCGCCGTTGGTCGTTCCGTCGCCCAGGAGCTGATCGACAACGGTCACACCGTCCTGCTCATCGACAAGTCACCCTCGTCGATCAGGTCCGACATCGTTCCCGATGCGCAATGGCTGCTCGCCGACGCGTGCGAGCTGTCATCGCTTGCCGAGGCGCAGCTCGAGTCAGCCGACGTCGTGATCTCATCGACCGGCGATGACAAGGCCAATCTCGTAATCTCCCTGCTCGCAAAGACCGAGTTCGCCGTTCCACGTACGGTCGGGCGCGTCAACCACCCGAGCAACGAATGGCTGTTCAGCGAGTCGTGGGGCGTCGACGTCTCGGTGTCGACACCTCGCCTCATGGCAGCCCTCGTCGAGGAAGCTGTGGCGGTCGGCGATCTCGTGCGTCTGTTCACGTTCCGCCAGAGCAACGCCAACCTGGTCGAGCTGACGATGCCCGAGGATTCACCTTTCGTCGGCAAGCGGGTCAGCGAAGTTCCGTGGCCGGATGATGTCCTACTGGTGGCGATCCTGCGCGATCAGTCGATCCAGACGCCTGACAGCGACCGATCGCTCGAAGCGGGCGACGAGCTGTTGTTCGTCACTCCGGAGGACGCCGAGGACCGCCTCGGCGAGCTCCTCTCACCCAAGGGCTGAGCGAGTCTTGGCATCTGCCTGCGTACGGTTGCGGCCGAGCAGCCAGGCCATGGCCGCGAATGCGGCGAGCTGCACCGGCCATCCCAGCGCCAGCTTGGCAGTGCCGAGCAGCGCCACGTGGTCCGTCGCCCACAGCGGGTACTGCACGGCGACACGCAGGACACACGGCAGCGCCAGGATCCAGGTCAGCTGCGAGCAGAGCTTCACCAGCGGCTTGTCCTCGTGCCAACCGGTCGGATCACCGACGATGCTGCCGATCATGAACCCGACGATCGGCCAGCCGATCAGGATCGATCCGATGAACACGACGGCGTAGCCGCCATTGATCAGGATGCCCGGCAGGAACACATCTCGGGCTTCTCCGGAGCGGGCCGCGAACACCGTCGCGATGCCGATACCGAACAGGGCATTGATGACGAACTGGACGTTTGAGCGCTGTACGACGCGTACGAGCAACAGGGCAACGGCCACCCCGACACTCGCTGCCAGCGAGAACTTCAGACTGCGCGTCGTGATCCAGCACAAGGTGAACAGCGCGATTGGTGCGGCGCTCTCCGCCACTCCCCGACGACCGCCGAGCGCTGTCGCCAACCGGGCGCGAACAAGCTCTTCAACCGTCTCGTGAGCGGTGCTCATGCCTCGAGTTCGTAACGGGGGTTGTAGATCACGCGGCAGCCACTGCGGGTGCCGATGCGGCCGTACGCCTTAAGTTGGCGGCCGGCGGCAATGCCTTCGATCTTGCGACGGCCGAGCCAGATCAACGTGACGCTGGCCGATCCGTCGTACAGCTCGGCCTCAAGGGCTGTGACACCGTCGACCGGGCGGAGGGTCACGGAACGCAGAACGCCATGGAGTGTGACAACAGCACGGTCGGGCTGGCTCACAATGAGCTTGCAGCCGGCCTTGGCCGCGTCGAGCTTGAGCTCGCTGGACTCCTGATGCTCGCTCGAAAGCCGCTCGAGCGTCTTGCTGATGCGTCCCATGGTTCTGATTCTAGTCCTCGACCCGGGTCGCGATGGCGTTAGGCGGAATCGTCAGCAGGAGTGGCTCACGCTGAATACGGGGGTCTGAACCACGTACGACGATCACGTCCCGGAGCGCCGACATCAACGGGTGATCCTCGGAGAACAACGCCGCTTGGCCGAGGAGCGTCGCGCGCAGCATCCAGCGCGGTCCCTCGATACCGAGGATGAGGCTGGGCTGCACGCCGGACTCGCCATCGGGCATCGTCGCCGGCATCGTCACCTGCAGCTCGATGCCGTACGGCCCCTCTGCTTCAGCGCACTCGCCACCGAGACGTGCGACCTCTTCGAGGATGTCCGCCCGCACCTCGTCCCACAGGCCACCAGAGCGGGTCGCGGCAAAGGCCCGCAGCTCGAGCGCCGAGTCGTCAGCGACCAACATGACGGATCCGATGTCGCCGTCCTCGTTGTCCGCAGGCAGCTGCAGGGCGAAGCCCTCTTCACCGCGCACCAGAAGCGAACCGAGATCGATATAGCCCTGCTCTTCCGTGCCCGACTTCTCGGTCGAGTCCCACGGACCCTGGTCGCGTGCGCCGGGCGCTTCAGTAGCCGGGACGTCGACATCCTCAACTTCTTGTCTGTCCTTCTTGCGCAGGCGGGCCATCAGCTTCTCTCATCGCGGGTTGCGGTGGCCGCGTGACCACCTGTTGAACCGTAGCCCCCTGCACCACGGACCGAGTCCGAAAGCTCTGCAACCTCAGCGAAGGTGACGTGTTCGACCCGTTGGATCACGAGCTGGGCAACGCGGTCACCCCTGACGAGGTGGATCGAGTCCTTCTGGTCGTGATTGACGAGCAGGACCTTGATCTCTCCGCGATAGCCCGCGTCGATCGTCCCGGGCGTGTTGACGATCGACAGACCGTGCCGAAGCGCGAGCCCAGAGCGTGGATGAACAAACGCGGCGAAGCCCTCAGGCAGTGCGATGGCAATCCCCGTCGGCACGAGCGCGCGTTCGCCCGGCGCGAGGGCCACATCGACTGTTGTGACGAGGTCGGCGCCAGCATCGCCGGGATGCGCGTAAGCGGGTAGCGGGACCCCTGAGTCGAGCCGCGTGACACTGACCTCGGTCATGGCGATGACCCTACCTCCGTGCTCAGGGTCGACGGTATGAGGCAGGCTGGGAGCGTGACGACATACAGCGAGCGACTCACGGCCCCGATCTCCTGGTGGTTGAGCGCCCTGGCGTTTGGCCTCGTATGGGGCTGGATCCTTCTCGTCGCCACCACGTGGACGATTGCGATCGTCACGGCGGTCCTCGTCAGTGCGCTCTGCTTGTACGCCGTGTGGCGCTTCGGATCGCTCCGGCTCAGTGTTGATGCCCACGGCCTTCGCGCTGGCTCGGCGCTGCTCGACGACAAGAACCTGGGTGCGGTCGAGATCCTGCACCGCGCCGAGTACCGAGCCCGGCTCGGAGTCGATGCCGACGCCCGCGCCTACCTGGTGACGCGTCCCTATCTTGATCGGGGTGTGCTGGTGCAGGTGAACGACGCCAACGACCCCACGCCGTACTGGCTACTCTCCAGCCGCCGACCGGAGGCACTCGCGACGGCACTGGGACACACTGGTTCTACAAGCGAGGAGGCGACGCATGTCGAAGAAGTCCAAGAAGGCTGAACAGCAGCGCCTGCTCGAAGAGGCGCCGCCCGCGAAGACCAAGGCACCCGGCAAGGGTGCCTGGCGACTCATGGACCGCGGATCCTCGATGGCCGCCGGAGCTCTGGCAGGCCGGATCTCGGCACTCACCTGGCAGGCTGCAACCGGCAAGAAACCGCCCGTCAACGGACGCCATCCCGAAGTCAGCACCAAGGATGCCGTTGCCTGGGCGATCATCGGCGGCGCGACCATCGAGCTCGTGAAGGTGGCGGTTCGCCGCGGTACGGCGACCTATTGGGTCAGGTCAACCGGACATCTGCCACCGGGCATGAAGCCCATCGCAACGGACAATCAAAAGGAGCCGGTCCCCACGGAACCGGCTCCACACAAAGTACGAAAGTTCAGTCTGCGCAATCGCGGCAGATGAAGACGCCCTTCTTCTTCTGAGACGCCAGCTGACTGCGGTGGTGGACCAGGAAGCAGGACGAGCAGGTGAACTCGTCGAGCTGCTTCGGGACTACCTGTACGGCCAGTTCTTCGTGCGAGAGGTCGGCCCCGGGCAGCTCGAATGACTCCGCCGCTTCGGTCTCGTCCTCGTCGACCTTGCCGGAGTTCTTCTCGTGGCGACGCGCCTTGAGCTCTTCAATGCTGTCTTCAGACTGCTCTTCTTCTGTCTTGCGGGGGGCGTCGTAATCGGTAGCCATCAACTCTCCATCGTGTGCGTAACAACCGGCGCGATTGTGCCACAACTCAGGGCGTAATCACACTCAGAAGCCACAAGCGCGCACGAGGGCAAAATATTCCTCGGCGATCGAGGGGTGAGCAGCCATCACGAGCCGTTCGTTCGGCTCCCCGTCAAGCCCGCTCAACACCAGCCCGGATTCGCTCGCAACTAGGCCTCCAGCGGCAAGATCCCACTCTTTCAGCCCCTGCTCCACGTACGCGTCGAAGTGGCCTTCGGCGAGTGCGCACAGGTCGAGCGCCGCTGACCCGGTGCGACGGATGTCACGTATGTGCGGAAGGAACCGGGCCACCGCCTGAGCCTGCTCGGTACGCACCTCGGGAACGTAGTTGAAGCCCGTTGCGACGAGCGCGTGGTCGACGCGTGTGACAGCCGGCGCCTTCAGGGTGATGCGCTCGTCGCCGTCGTATCGCCATGACCCGGCGCCGCGGATCGCACCCCATTCGGCACCGGACGCGATGTTGACGACATAGCCGGCAATCACGACCCCGTCCTGACGCGCGGCGATCGACACCGCATACATCGGAATGCCGTAGACGAAGTTCACGGTGCCGTCGATCGGGTCGACGACCCAGTCGATCCCCGAGGTGCCGATCAGATCAGCGCCCTCCTCCCCGACGAAGCCGTCGTCAGTTCGAGCTGCCTTGATCCGGGCTCGGATCAGCTCCTCGCTGGCCCGATCGATCTGCGTGACAACATCCGTCGGACTCGACTTGGTGTCTGCAACTTCGACGCGTCCTGGCGGCCTGCTGGTCTTGACGAACGCTGCCGCCTCGAGGCCGACCGTACGAGCGAGCTCGAGCAGTCGCTCGCTCATGCGATGGTCGGATGATCGGCGCGCGCGTTGACGCAGCAATCCGCCGGGCAGCGATCATGCGAAGGGCCGAAGTCTCCGACCGTAAGTCGCTCCACCGACTCACCACGCTCGGCGGCAGCCCGCTCAAGCACCAGGTCGCGAATCATCGACACGAAGTCAGGGTGCGTGCCAGGTGTGTCGACGCGCTCGAACGCCATGCCGAGCTCTTCGGCTGTCGCCATGGCCTCGGTGTCGAGGTCGAAGATGACCTCCATGTGATCGGACACGAAGCCGATCGGCACGACGACGACTGACTTGACTCCATCGGCGTGAAGATCACGAAGGTGATCATTGATGTCGGGTTCGAGCCACGGCGTGTACGGCGAGCCGGAGCGCGAGCAGTAGGCCAGCGACCAGTCCTTGGCACCCACGCCGCCTGCAACGAGGGCTGCGACTTGCTGGTGCTGACGCTCATACGCCTTCACGCCCGGCCCCCCGCTGGCGTCGTTCATGGAGTCCGGGATCGAGTGAGTCACGAAGATGACGTGCGCGTCGGGCAGGTGTGCAAGTCCCGCCTTCGTCGCTTCGGTCAGCGGCCCAACGAAGCCTGGGTGATTGAAGTAGTGGCGCAGTCGGCTGAGCTTCACGTCCAGACCGTTCGTGGCATCGAACAGGTCCTCGCGGTACTGCCGACATCCCGAGTAGGACGAGTAGGCGCTGGTGACGAAGCAGGCCGCATGGGTCACGCCGTCAGTCGCCATCTGGCGTGCGGCGTCGCGAAGATAGGGATCCCAGTTGCGGTTGCCCCAGTAGATCGGCAGATCGAGGCCGTGCTCGGCGAAGTCCTTGCGCAGGGCCCCGAGCAGCTCGAGGTTGAGCTCGTTGATCGGCGACTTCCCGCCGAACAGCATGTAGTGCTGTCCGACCTCGGCGAGACGCTCACGTGGAATGCCTCGGCCGGAGGTCACGTTCTCAAGGAACGGCACAACGTCCTCGGGTCGTTCCGGCCCTCCGAACGACACGAGAAGCACCGCGTCGAATGGGCGGGGTTCCATACCCGTAGTTTCTCATGTAGCGCTTTGTCCGGAGGGAGCAACCATGCTTGGTACCTATCGCGACGTGCTGTCACGCCCCGGTGCTGCGCTGTTCTCGTTCACCGCGATGGTCTCGCGATTCCCGCTCTCGATGGTCGGTCTGGGCCTCGTCCTCGTCGTGTCAGATCGCACCGGATCGTACGGCCAAGCCGGCAGCGTCGCGGCTGCGTACGTGCTCGCTGCCGCCGCACTTGGACCAACCCAAGGTCGGTTGACCGACAAGCTCGGTCAGGCTCCCATACTCCTCGTGGTCGGAACACTTTACGCAGGTGGCATCGCTCTTACCCTGGTCGCGATCGACGGCGACTGGGCGACTCCTTGGGTGCACGTATGCGCATCTGTGGCCGGCGCAGCCACCCCGCAGACCGGCAGCATGGTGCGAGCACGGTGGACGCATGTCGTCACCGACCGGACCCAGCTCAACACGGCATTCTCGATCGAAGCGATCCTCGACGAGGTCGTGTTCCTCGTGGGTCCGGTCGTGGTCACATTCCTGACGATCCAGGTCTCCGACTTCTCCGGACTCGCGGTAGCTGCGGTGGCAGCAACGCTCGGCTCGTGGGCGCTTGCGGCACAGCGTGCGACTGCTCCCCCGGCGTCGGAGCACACGTCAACCACTCGCGCTCCCCTGTCTTGGTCCCTGCTGGGTCGAGTCGTCTTCGCCTCCGTCGGCCTCGGCGTGCTGTTCGGCTCGGCCGAGGTGATCATCGTCGCCTTCGCCACCGAGGAAGGGCAGCGCGGGGCATCGGGCGTCGTCCTCGCCATCTGGGCAGCCGGCAGCTTGCTCGCTGGTGTCGTGGTCGGCGCGCTGCCGAGAGCTCGTGATCCGCTGAAGCGCTGGCGTACGTCGTTGCTCGCGCTGAGCCTGCTGTTCCTGCCGTTGATCTTTGTGTCGGGCATCGTCTGGCTCTCCGTCGGCATGTTCCTCGCCGGGTTCATGATCTCGCCGACGCTGATCGCGAGCACCAGCCTGGTCGAGCTCCACGTGGCTCCATCACGACTCACCGAGGCCCTCACCTGGGCGACGACGGGGCTCATGGTCGGCGTCGCACCGGGTGCTGCCATCGCTGGCTGGGTCGTCGACAATCACGATGCTTCCACCGCTTTTGTGGTGCCTTTGATCGCCGGACTTGCAGGCTCGATCGTCGCCTTCACCCTGCGATCGCAGGCCGAACCAACCGCGG
The DNA here is from genome assembly GCA_038256885.1 of Propionibacteriales bacterium. Lineage (GTDB taxonomy): Bacteria > Actinomycetota > Actinomycetes > Propionibacteriales > Nocardioidaceae > Aeromicrobium. Next base: position 21,287 of record JBBSJW010000033.1, on the reverse strand, counting down.
CGTGAACGTGCACCCGAATGGCATTAGCCTTGGCGATGAGATGACCGATTTGACCCTTGCCGAGCGCAGTGTTGAGCTCGTCCGCACCTGGCTCGAACCACAGCGACGAGCAACACGCACTGATCCCGCCGCCGAGCGCCTCGCCAATCTCCTCAAGGACCCAAAAGGCCTCGAGTTCACGATTGGGTTCGTCGACCGCGTCGTGCGACCCGATGATTCGCGTGTAGCTGCCCGCAACCTGCGTACGCTCGCCGCTCACACGCCCTCGTTCCTTCCGTGGACTCAGCGGGTGCTGCTCAAGCTCGGCGCGTTCGCCTCAATCCTGTTCCCAGGACTGGTCGTCAAGATCGCCCGCAACACCCTTCGCCGCATGGTCGGCCACCTCGTCATCGATGCGCGTCCTCAGCAGCTCGGCAAGGCCATCAAGCGCCTCCGCGCCGGTGGCGACCGTCTCAACCTCAACCTCCTCGGCGAAGCCGTGCTCGGCGAGCGTGAAGCAGCCCGACGCCGCGACGGCACGATGGAGCTGCTCGAACGTGACGACGTCGACTACGTCTCGGTCAAGGTCTCCTCGGTCGCCAGCCAGCTCTCGATGTGGGCCTTCGACGAATCCGTCGCGCGAGTCGTCAAGCAGCTCACTCCGCTGTACGAACGTGCGTCGACGGGCGAGCCGACGTTCATCAACCTGGACATGGAGGAATACCACGACCTCGACCTGACGGTTGCCGTGTTCACCCGCCTCCTTGACTCGTTCCCGGATCTCGAGGCCGGCATCGTGCTTCAGGCCTACCTCCCTGATGCACTTTCTGCGATGCAGGAGCTGCAGGAGTGGGCGGCGAAACGTCGCTCCAACGGTGGCGCGCCGATCAAGGTGCGCGTCGTGAAAGGTGCAAACCTCGCGATGGAGCGAGTCGACGCCGCGATTCACGGCTGGCCCCTGGCGACGTGGTCCACCAAGCAGGAGACCGACACCAACTACAAGCGCGTGCTCGACTGGGCGATGACCTCCGAGCGGGTCGACGGCGTACGTATCGGCGTCGCCGGTCAGAACCTGTTCGACATCGCCTATGCCTGGTTGCTGGCGGGCGATCGCGGCGTTCGCGACGCGGTCGAGTTCGAGATGTTGCTCGGTATGGACACTGGCCCTACCGACGCAGTGCGCGGTGACATCGACCAGCTGCTCCTCTACACGCCGGTCGTGAAGCCCGCGGAGTTCGATGTCGCGATCTCCTACCTCGTACGACGCCTCGAAGAGAACGCCAGCAGCGACAACTTCATGTCAGCAGCGTTCGAGATCGGCGACAAACCTGAGCTGTTGTCCCGTGAGATCCAGCGCTTCCTCGACTCGGTCAAGAATCTCGACGAGACGGTCCCTCTGCCCCATCGCAACCAGAACCGCCTGACCGAGACACCGTCCGCAGGCACCGACACGTTTGCCAACACTCCCGACACCGACCCGTCGACCAGCGCCAATCGCGAGTGGGGTCGGCTTGCCCTCGGCCGATCGGCGTACACCCAGCTTGGTGCCGAGACCGTCCGGTCCAACAAGCTCCTTGGTCCCGCAAACCTCGAGACGCTCATCCAGGAGACCCGCGTCGCTGCGCACGCCTGGCACGCACGCGGCTCCGAGGTCCGCGCGTGGATCCTCCACGAGGCCGCCAGCGCCCTGGGTGCACGCCGCGGCGACCTGATCTCGGTGATGGCAGCCGAGGCCGGCAAGACAATCGCCGAGGGCGATGTCGAGGTGAGCGAGGCGATCGACTTCGCCAACTACTACGCGGAGTCGGCTCGCCGACTCGATGTCGTGGACGGCGCCGAGTTCCAGCCCGACCGCCTGACCGTCGTCACTCCCCCGTGGAACTTCCCGGTCGCGATCCCTGCCGGCTCGGTGCTCGCCGCACTCGCCGTCGGCAGCGGCGTCATCATCAAGGCCGCACCTCAGACCCCCCGCAGCGCTGCCGTCATGGTCGAAGCGCTCTGGCAGGCCGGTGTGCCGCGAGACGTTCTGCGCTACGTGACGATCGATGAAGGCCCGTTGAGCAAGGCCCTCATCTCGCACTCCGACGTCGATCGGGTCATCCTGACCGGTGCATGGGAAACCGCAGCACTGTTCCGCTCCTGGCGACCCGAGCTGCCGCTGCTCGCCGAGACCAGCGGCAAGAACGCCATCATCGTCACCCCCAGCGCCGACCTCGACCTCGCGGTCGCAGATGTCGTCAAGAGCGCATTCGGCCACGCCGGACAGAAGTGCTCGGCCGCGAGCCTCGTGATCCTGGTCGGGTCGGTCGGTCGCTCGGAGCGGTTCCTCCGTCAGCTCGTCGACGCCACATCGTCACTGCGAGTCGGGTTCCCCACCGACCCCGAAGTCGCGATGGGTCCGATCATCGAGCCCCCGCTCGGCAAGCTCGCCGAAGGGCTCACCACGCTTGGTCGGGGCGAAAGCTGGCTGCTTGCTCCCCACCAGCAGGGCGACGACCCCCGCGTATGGACGCCAGGCATCCGTGAGGGCGTACGCCCCGGCAGCACGTTCCATGGGACGGAGTACTTCGGCCCGATCCTCGGCGTCATGCATGCCAAGTCGCTCACCCAAGCCATTGAGTGGCAGAACGCGACCGACTACGGCCTGACTGCTGGCATTCACTCGCTCGACGCGGACGAGGTCAACACCTGGATCGACGAAGTCCAGGCCGGCAACCTCTACATCAACCGCGGAACGACGGGCGCCATCGTCCAGCGTCAGCCCTTCGGTGGCTGGAAGCGCTCTTCCGTAGGCACCACTGCCAAGGCGGGCGGGCCCAACTACCTGACCCACCTCGGATCCTGGAAGTCGCGGCCCCTGCGCAGCGCCCCGACCGTGAAGATCCTGCCCGAGGTCCAGGCAATCCTCGACGCGGCCAAGTCGCTGGTCACGCCCACCCAGCTCCGCGAGCTCCGCGAAGCCGCCGGTTCTGATGAGAAGGCGTGGAAGCGCGAGTACGGCGTGATGAAGGATGTCTCGGCGCTCGGCGTCGAACGCAATGTGTTCCGCTACGTTCCTGTGCCGGTGACGATCCGGTTCGAAGGGTCCAACTTCGAGCTCGTTCGCGTGCTCATCGCAGCTGCGCGCACAGGTGCTCCGGTCACGGTCAGCTCACCGGCCGAGCTGCCCGAAAGGCTCGTTCACCGGCCGCGCATCGAGGCGCACCACGACTGGTTGGCGTATGTCGCCGCCGAACGACCGGCGCGCGTACGCCTCATCGGCTCCAAAGAGAAGGTCAAGGACATCGCCGGAGCGGTGGATGGTGATCCTGATGTCGCGATCTACGCAGGACCCGTAACCCTGTCAGGCCGCGTCGAGGCGCTGCCGTTCCTCAAGGAACAGGCCATCTCGATCACCAACCACCGATTCGGCAATCGTGACGCTGAGTTCGAATGGGTGCTCCCCCGCGACTGAGCTAGCCGCGATCCGCACCAGGTGCGATCGGAGCAGTCCAACCTCGGGTCAGCGCGGCGATCCGCCACACCAGGCACACGGCTGCAGCGAGCCCGTACCAAGCGGACGCATGGTTCTCATGTGAGATGACCGCCGCGATCAGCGCTCCCGCGAAGGCTGGCGTTGCATACAGCTCGCCCCGGAAGATCACGGGCACACGACCGGCTGCGACGTCGCGCATCATGCCGCCGCCGACACCGGTCAGCAGACCCAGCACGGAAGCAGCGAGGATGTTGAGCCCCGCGTCGTCCGCCTTCACGGCTCCGGTGACGCAGAACAGCGACAGGCCGATCGCGTCGAGCACCATGATCTGCTTCTCCATGCGCCCGATCGTCGGATGGAAGTAGAACACCAGCACTGCCGTCGCCGCTGGTACGACGAGATATCTCCAGTCGTCGAGCGCTGCGGGAGGTACCGCACCGATCAGCACATCGCGGAGCACGCCACCGCCGAGCCCGGTGATCAACGCCAGCACCATCACGCCGAAGAGGTCGAGCTCCTTGCGTACGCCGACCAGAGCGCCCGTCGCGGCAAACACCGCGATTCCGGCAAGGTCGAGGATCAACAGCAGCGTGTCGGACACGTCACGAGGCTATCCACTGTTTGGCCGCATCTGGTGTCGGCGCGTCACCGCAGGTTCGGCACCTGCGTGCCTAGGATGAAGTCAGGCCCTCGCGACAGATTCAAAAGGATGAGGGCTGAAGCAGAGCAATTGGAGGCGGCGCCAATGCGCAAACTCGGTCTCGATGGACTGAGCGAGGATGGACGGTTCCTCGTCGCGCGCGACACTGCCACTGAAGAGACATTCCACATCCCTGTCGACCACCGCCTTTCTTCCCTGGTCGCGAAGTCTTCCCGCAGCGGTATTCCCGCAGGCCAGTTGGAGATCAAGATGGAAAGTTCGCTCAGTCCCCGTGACATCCAGACCCGCATTCGCCGCGGCGAGACCGTCGAATCGGTCGCTGAGTCCGCCGGTGTGCCCGTGGACCAGATCGACGGGTTCGCCGGTCCGGTCCTTGCCGAGCGCGAATACATGTGCGAGCAGGCCCGCAAGACGACGATCCGGCGCAAGCACGTCGGTGGCACTGGCGTGCTGCTCGGCGTGCTGGTGGGCGAGAACATTGCAGCGGACGGCGGAGTGCCCGAGGCCGCGGCCTGGGACTCATGGCGTCGCGAAGACGGACGGTGGACTGTCACAGTGACTCCCGCTGGCGAACAGCCCGCCAGCTTCCTTTTCGACGTCAAGGGCCGCTACGTCATACCAGCTGACGAGTTCGCCCACGGCCTGGTCGGCGACGTCGCTTTGCCGGATTCCGCAGACATGGCGATCGCAGACGCCGTACGCGTACCGTCGCGCAAGGCTCCCGTCGAGACCGAGGACCTGGTCGACGAGATCATCGACGAGGTCGAGAGCGCCACCGAGACCACCGACGACATCTCCGAAGTTCCATCAGCCGTGTCGTCGATCAAGGAGGCCCGCGACCGTCGCGCGCTCGAGCAGCTTGCTCTCGACGCCGAAGAAGCCGAGCAGCCCCAGGTCGAACACGCTCAGCACGAAGACGACTTCGAAGACTCGATCGAGCACGATGTGGCTGTACCCGACACGATGGGTCCACGCAAGAAGCGCCACGAACGGCGCCGCGTCCCCAGCTGGGACGAGATCATGTTCGGCGACAAACAGGACCAGTAGCGCTGGGGAGTCATCTCGGCAGGTTTCGACCTTCCTGGCGGCTTCGCCGCGACACGCTCAACCTGGTTGAACGCCGCTCGCAGAGCTCGCTTGATTCAACCAAACGGCAGGACGTCAGGTGACATTGCTGCGGCATTGGCTGTCGCGGCGGTCATACGACGGCGGTGGTGACGTCGGCACAGGACTTCATAGCCGACAACCTTCTCGACCACATCGCTGTCTGGGGTGAGGTCGTGGTCGACATCGCCGACGACGATGACCTCACCTTCAATGACCATGACGCCGTCCTCGGTGCGGGCATTGTGCGTGGCCCGCTCGCCACACCAGCACAGTGCCTCCACCTGCAACGTATGAACACGATCTGCGAGCTCGATCAGTCGAGCTGAGCCCGAGAAGAGCTGAGTACGGAAGTCGGTCAGGATCCCGAACGCAAACACGTCGATCGAGAGCTCGTCGACGATCTTGGCGAGCTGGTCGATCTGATCGACGGTATAGAACTGCGCCTCATCGCAGACGAAGTAGTCGATCCGGCCGCCCTGCGTCAGCTGATCGACCGTGTAGTGCCAGAAGTGGAACTCATCGCCGACCTCAATCGCGTCCACGGACAATCCGAGCCGACTCGACAGCGTCGACTTGCCGGCGCGGTCGTGGGATGTGAACACGAGGCCGACGCGTCCCCGCGCCCGATGGTTGTGGTCAACCTGCAGTGCAAGCGTGGACTTGCCGCAGTCCATGGTGCCGGTATAGAAGTTCAGATCAGCCACAACGCCATCCTGCCAGCGTTCATGAGGCGACGAGCACAGGGATGCGCAGCTCGGGCTCGGTGATCGAGCCGTGGAAACCAGTCATCTTCGTCTCGATCGCGAAGTCAGCGGTCGAGAACACAGCGAAGTCGCCGAGTGCGGCCACCACGACATCGCCGATGCGTCCGCGGACTTCAGGAGCGATCGGACCGAACCAGTCCTCGATGCCGTCCTGCGTACGTACAACCGCGCGATCGCCAAGCTTCTCAACCCACCGCGCAGCGACGTCATTCGCGGAACCGTTGCGCGTGTAGAGGTGGCGGAACCGGGCCTCGCCGGCCAGCATCGTGACGTCGTTGAGCAGGGCCGGGTGCCGATTGACGTCGAAGCGGTTGTCCATCGGCAGGTCGATCATCCCGTGATCGGCGGTGACGATGAGGACGCAATCCTCAGGGAGCTCGGCGCGCAGGTCGGCGATCTCCTGGTCGACTGTCGTCAGCATCTCGCGCCACTTCTCCGAGCCGCATCCGAAGGCATGGCCGGTGTGGTCGAGCCGGGATTCGTAGGCGTAGGTCACAGATCGAGGTGCCGACTCGATGACCTCGACGATGACATCGAGACGCTCCCACACCGAGTTGACGCCATGGAAGGGCACGCCGCGCTGGCTGCACAACGTGAGGCCCGTGTCGACGAACTTCGCGTCGTTGACCGATGATGCGGCGATGCCCTCGGCCTGAAGCAGCTCGAGAACTGTCGGCCGTGGCTGCCAGACGACGGGATCGATCGGTAGATCCCACCTCAGCGCATTGAGTCGCAGACCAGTCTCGGGGTCGCGGGAGGTGTAGCCGACCATGCCGTGACTGCCAGCCGAGACACCTGTGCCCAACGACGTCAGGCTGGTTGCCGTGGTCGAGGGCACTCCGCACACGACGTCGCTGACGCCCTGGAGCGATGCCAAGAACGGCGCTTCAGCTGCGTGCGCCTCGAGCAGGGTCTGTCCCAGGCCGTCGACCAGAAGGACGACGTAGCGAGGCGCCTCAGGAAGCTCGAGAGTGTTGGTGAACCCACGGCTGCCGAGTGCTGCCGCAACGGACGGCATGATCTGGTCGATCGTGCGGCGACCAGCCAGCCCTGGCAATGCCAGACCGGCCGGTGTCATCCGGTGTGGCCGGCTGGTGCTCCGGCGCTGGTCGCAGCGGACAACGTGCGCGCGAAGCTGAGCAGTCGCTCTACGGCCGCTCCGCCATCGGCGACAGCACTGATGCGAAGCGAGAAGTCGTCGCCGGTCACGCTGCCGGTGTAGCCGTGGTCGGCTTCGCATTCAGGATCTGAACAGCGCGCGGGCTCGAGCTCGACTCGAGACACGACGCCCCAGCCGATCGTCAGCACGGCCTCTTCGAGCTGCTTGGACGTCGAGGTCACCATGCGGGTGACGACGACCGAGCGCACCTGCGAAACCGAGACGGCTTCGGACGTCGTCGACGTGTAGGGCTTGGGCAGCAAGTCATCGCCAGGGTGCTCGTCGGTATGCACCAGGACCAGGCGAGTTGGCGTGAGTGCAAGAACCGTCATGTGACGGCGGATCTCATCACGATCGAACGTCGGCTCGTGGTGCAGCACGTACGCCATCACACTCTCGCCGGCGAGTGCGTCGCCTAGGCCCTCGGCAACGATCTCCGGGTAGTAGCCGCTGCGGGAAACCTCGCTCGCGAGCTCGTCGGTGTGGTCGATCGTCATCACGCCAGCGTATCTCCCGCGGCTACCGGCTGACTGAGCCGCCGGACATACCACTCGCCACGCCGATCAGCCGAGGGGACAACCTTGGCGCGCGCGCTCAGAGCCGTGAGTCCCCTGCCGTGCACCACCACGGGTTCGAGGTCGAGCTCGGCAATCTCGGGGAGGTCGTCCTTCATGGCGGCGAGCCGTACGACGATGTCCTGCAATGCATGGACATCGACCGGCTCGGAGCCCCTGTAGCCGTAGAGCAGCGGAGCCGATCGAAGGTTGCGAATCATGTTCTCGGCGTCAAGGTCGGTCAGCGGCGGAATGCCGTACGAACGATCGCCCAGGAGCTCACTCGGGGCTCCTGCGAGGCCGAACGAGACGAGCGGGCCGAACAACGGGTCCTCCGCGACGCTGAAGCTCACGTGAATGCCGTCTGGCGCTGCCTTCTGCACGAAGAACTTGGTGTCCTTGCGGATGCCGGTCCAGTCTCTGATGTGGTCCCACGCGGCCGCCATGTCGTCCGCGCTGTGGATGTCGCGCCACACGTGGGCGAGATCGGGGCGGGTGCGGAGGTGTTCGCTGCCTCCCTTGAGCACGACGTCCCAACCGAACGACTCCCCCGCGGCGATGGCTTCTTCCGTGGTGTGGACGTTGACCCAGGTCCACAGGTCGATCCCGTAGCAGGCGAGCAGCGCATGCACCTGATCCGTCGAGAGCACGGCACCCCGAGGAGCCGACGATAAAATTTGCCGCACGAGCGCTCGCGCGTCACCAGTGCGATGGTCCAGCGCGATGTGGAACTCTCCGTGGTCGCGAGCCACCCATTCGGCGTAGTTGACCACGCGAGCAAGCGCTCGTACGGCGGCTTCAGGCGCGGAGTACGACGGCACAGAGCCACGGCCCGCCGAACCGCCGAGCAGGTCGGGCACTCGCAGCAGGACGGGGACGCCCTGGCTGCCGAGAAAGGTAGAGACGATCGGCTTGTCCGACTGCTCCCCCACGGCTGCAAGCACGTTGGCGACGTCTTCGCCGGTGGTGTTGAGCGGCGGGATGTAGATCGCGACCAGCGCGTCGACGTTGTCGTTGGCGAGCTCTGACTCGATCGCCGCTTCGAAGTCGTCTGAGTTGGCGTCCGCTCCAAGCGACACCGCCTCGACGACCTGGAGTCCTGACGACGCAGCGGAGTCCGCAACGATCAAGGCGACTGCATCTGAGTTGCCAACGATGGAGATGCGGTTGCCTCGCGGCAGCGGCTGGTGGGCGAGCAGCTGAGCGACGTCGAACATCTCGTCCAAGCTGTTGACCTGGATGACACCTGCCTGACGGAACATCGCATCCACGGCTGCCTGAGGAGCTGCACTGCGCTTCACGGCGTGACCGGCGGGAACGCCCTGAGTCGACCGACCGGACTTCACGGCCACGATCGGCTTGGTTCGCGAGACGCGTCGAGCGATGCGCGAGAACTTGCGCGGGTTACCGATCGACTCCAGGTAGAGCAGGATGACTTCGGTCGCGTCATCCTCCTGCCAGTACTGGAGGAGGTCGTTGCCCGAGACGTCTGCACGGTTGCCGGCCGACACAAACGTCGACAGGCCGAGACCGCGCTCGGACACCGACTCGAGAATCGCCGTACCGAGTGCGCCGGACTGGCAGAAGAAGCCGACACGACCCTGCGGAGGCATCCTCGGCGACAACGAGGCGTTGAGCTGCAGGTCAGGTGCGGTGTTGATGATGCCGAGACAGTTGGGTCCGACGAGTCGTAGACCGTAACTACGGCTGAGACCAAGCAGCTCGCGCTGGCGCTGACGACCTTCGGGGCCCTCTTCGGCGAATCCGGCCGAGATCACGATCAGTCCGTGCACGCCCTTGGCGGCACAGTCGAGCACGACGTCCTTCACCGAGTCAGCGGGAACAGCGACGATCGCGATGTCGACCTCGTCCGGAATGTCCTGGACGGTCTTGTATGCCGGCAGACCCGACACAGCTTCGGCCTGCGAGTTGACGGCATAGACGGCGCCACTGAAATCGCCGAGCACGAGGTTGCGCACCATTGCCTGGCCGATGGAGTCCGCACGACGGCTGGCTCCGATCACAGCAATGCTGCGTGCCCGGAAGATGCGCTCGATCGACGCGGCTTCGGCACGCTGCTCGCGAGCCCGCATCACGCCCATCGCCGAGTCAGTCGCCTCGATCTGGAATGCAAAGCGCTGAACGCCCTCGTCGACCGATCCGTCGATCAAGTAGCCCATTTCGCGGAAGATCTGCTGCATCCGGGTGTTGGACGGCAAGACATCGGCGGTGAAGCGCTGGATACCGCGCTCGCGTCCTGCCTGCGCCAGGTGCTCCAAGAGCAGCTGGCCGACGCCTCGGCCCTGGTGCGCATCTTCGACAAGGAACGCGACCTCGGCCTCGTCGCCATCAGCGTCGTAGCGGCCGACCCCGATGATCTCGTTGTGCAGCGTCACCACGAACGCAACACGTCGGTCGTGATCGACCGTCGTGAACCGTACGACGTCCTTTTCTGACAGCGTCGGGTAGGACGAGAAGAACCGGAAGTACTTGGACTGGTCGGAGACTCTGGAGTAGAACTCAACGAAACGCCCGGCATCGCTCTGCAGGATGGGTCGAAGCTGGGCAACTCGACCGTCCTTCAGGAGGACATCGGCCTCCCAATGGGCGACGGGGTGCACCTCGGTGGTCACGAAGACAACCTATCGGGTGGGTGACCGGCGTGGCGACGAGAGTACGCACGCCCCCGCGAGGGAAAATGACGGTTCAGAACCGTGACAAAGAAGAGGATGCATGGCCCGGAGCAGCAAGCAGGCGCCTGAAGAGGACTTCGAAGAACACATCGTCGACACCGATGTCGGTGACGAGATGCGCTCGAGCTTCCTCGAGTACGCCTACTCGGTCATTTACTCGCGCGCTCTGCCTGATGCCCGCGACGGCCTCAAGCCGGTGCAGCGCCGCATCCTCTACACGATGGACGACCTCGGCCTCCGCTCCGATCGAGGGCACGTCAAGAGCGCCCGCGTCGTGGGTGAGGTCATGGGTCGGCTGCACCCACACGGCGATGGCGCGATTTACGACGCACTTGTACGCCTGATCCAACACTGGTCGCTGCGCCTCCCGCTCGCCGACGGCCACGGCAACTTCGGTTCGCCTGACGATCCGCCGGCGGCCATGCGTTACACCGAGGTCCGCATGCACGCCGCTGCCGAGGCGATGACCGCCTCGATCAACGAGAACACGGTTGACTTCAAGCCCAACTACGACGGCCGCGAGACCGAGCCGTCGGTCCTCCCTGCTGCGTTGCCCAACCTGCTGGTCAACGGCGCGAGCGGTATTGCCGTGGGTATGGCGACCAACATCGCCCCCCACAACCTCATCGAAGTCGTGCAGGCCCTGCGCCACCTGATCAAGCACCCGGACGCATCGCTCGACGACATCATGCGGTTCATCCCGGGGCCCGACCTTCCGACGGGGGGCAAGATCGTTGGACTCGAAGGCATCCGCGACGCATACGCGGCCGGCAACGGCTCGTTCCGTATGCGCACCTCGGCCCGCATCGAGTCGGTGACGGCTCGCCGCAAGGGCATCGTCATCACCGAGCTGCCCTACAACGTCGGCCCCGAGAAGGTCATCGAGGCGATCAAGAAGCTCGTCCAAGCCAAGAAGCTCCAGGGCATCTCAGACATCAAGAACCTGACGGACCGCCACAAGGGTCTCCACCTGGTGATCGAGGTCAAGAACGGCTTCATCCCCGAGACGATTCTCGAGCAGCTCTACCGTTCGACGCCCATGGAGAGCTCGTTCGGCATCAACGCCGTGGCACTCGTCGATGGGCAGCCGCGCACGCTCGGTCTCAAGGAGATGCTCGAGGTCTACTTGGGGCATCGATTCGAGGTCGTACGCCGGCGCACCGAGTTCCGTCGGGCCAAGGCCGCCGACCGTTTGCACCTGCTCGAGGGTCTCCTCATCGCACTGGTCGACATCGACGAGGTCATCCAGCTCATCCGCTCCAGCGATACCAGGGCCGATGCGCGCGAGCGACTCATCTCCGTCTTCGACCTCAGCGAGATCCAGGCCGAGTACATTCTCGACCGCACCCTCGGCAGCCTGACGAGGCTGTCCTCGATCGAGATCGAGCGCGAGGCTGAGGAGCTGCGCAAGATCATCGAGGAGCTCGACGCGATCCTCGGGGACGAGCAGCTGCTCCGGAAGGTCGTGGGCGACGAGCTCAACGAGATGGCGCAGCAGTTCGGCACCCCTCGCCGCACGGTGCTCCTGGAGTCGTCCGGCCAGACCGCGACTGCCGCTGCACCGCTCGAGGTCACGGACGATCCGTGTTGGGCGCTGCTGTCGGCCACGGGCCTGATGGCGCGCACGTCTGACGACAACCCGCTCGGCGAGGTCGACCGTAGGGTCAAGCACGACACGATCATCTCGGCCGTTCGCACGACTGCCCGCGGCGAGATCGGCATCGTGTCGTCATCGGGCCAGGTGCGGCGCCTCAACGTGCTCGACCTGCCAGCCCTTCCTCCCACAGCTCATTCCCCCAACCTCCAGGGCGGCGTACCGCTGCGAGAGATCGCCGACCTTGACGGCACACCGCTGGCGCTGATGACGCTCGATGACAACAACCCCGGCATCGCGCTCGGTACGCGCGACGGCACGGTCAAGCGCGTGAAGCCCGATCACCTCAGCCGCGACCAGTGGGAGCTCATCTCCCTCGCCGACGGCGACGTCGTTGTGGGCGCGGTGGCACTTGCGACCGGCAATGAACAGCTCGCCTTCGTGACGTCGGACGCTCAGCTGCTGCACTTCCCGGCTGCGGTCGTACGACCGCAGGGACGCTCCGGTGGCGGCGTCGCGGGCATCAAGCTGTCCCCCGGCGCCCGCGCTGTGTCGTTCGGCGCGATCGCTGACATGGAGTCTGCGTTCGTGGTGACCGTTGCTGGATCGGGCGAGGCATTGCCGGGCACGCAGAACGGTGCCGTCAAGGTCAGCCCGCTGTCGATCTATCCCGCCAAGGGACGTGCGACTGGTGGCGTGCGGTGCCACCGCCTGCTCAAGGGCGAGGACACGCTGCTGCTCGCCTGGGTCGGAGACGGTGTGCCCCTGGCATGTGCGACGAGTGGCTCACCTGTCGATCTGCCCGAACCCGTCGATCGTCGAGATGGTTCGGGCGTGGCCTCTGCGCAGCCCATCCTCGCCGTTTCGTCCTCTGCAGCGGCGCTCCCGGGCGTCCTCGGAGTCGACGGCGAGCGACACACCCCCGTGCAAGACTGACACCGTGCGCACCAATTCTGTAGTCCTCGTACTCGTCGCTGCCGTCATCGGTCTGAGCGGTTGCTCCGGAGACAAGAAGGACTCACCCGCCGACACGTCCAAACTGGAGGCGCGCCTCGCGACCGCCAAGGCGACGCTCGACGAAGCCGAGACGATCACCATCTCCCTGGCGACAGAGAAGATCCCGTCAGGTGTGAGCGGATTGCTGTCGGCCAAGGGCCAGGGCAACCACTCACCGGCGTTCAAGGGCAAGGTCACGGTCGTCACCGGCGGCACCAGCCTCGGCGCCGACGTCATCGCCGTTGACGGCGAGGTTCTCGCCAAGACGAGCTTCGCACCGATCTATCTGTCGATCGACCCTGCAACACTGAAGGCGCCAGACCCGGCAGCTCTCTTCGACAAGACCAGTGGAATCACCCAGATCCTGGTCAAGACGACCAAGCTCTCAGACGGCGGCAAGTCACGCGACGGTGAGGACGTACTCACCACGATCAAGGGCTCTCTGCCCGGCAGTGTGGTCAAGACGATCATTCCCTCGGCAGACACCAGCGCTGCCTTCAAGGTGACCTACCGTCTTGACGACGATGACGTGCTGCGCGACGCCACGCTGAGCGGCCCGTTCTACGGCAACGCTGGAGACGTCACCTACACGGTCAAGCTCACGACGTCCGACACACCGGTGACGATCGAAGCCCCGTCCCGCCCCAGCGCGTGACCGCAGGCGAAGGGACCCGTCCCGCGTCTCGGGTCCTGCTCGGCCTCGCGGCCGTCGCCATCGCCTTTGCCGCCGCCGACACGTACGTCGTGGTACTCGCCCTGCCCGACATGATGAGCAGCACGGGCCTCGAGCTCGATGAGCTCCAGCGGGCAGCTCCGATCGTTTCGGGCTTCCTGCTCGGCTATGTCGCCGTTCTCCCGCTGATCGGGCGCATCTCCGACCTGCGCGGTCGAGTTCCGGTCCTGCTGGGATCGCTGGCCGTCTTCGCCATTGGCTCGTTGATCACAGCGGCGGCATACAACCTCGAGACGATCGTGACGGGGCGCCTGATCCAGGGCATCGGAGGTGGCGGACTCATACCGCCGACGCTGGCCCTCGTCGCAGACATGTGGCCACCCAAGCGCCGTGGACTTCCCCTCGGCATCGTCGGCGCCGTCCAGGAGCTCGGCAGCGTCGTGGGGCCGCTCTACGGAGCTGTCGTGCTGGCCTTCGGCGACTGGCGCGACATCTTCTGGCTCAACTGCGCCATCGGCCTGGTGCTCGCCGCGGCAATGCTCAGACACCGCGATCCAGTGGGTCCCGGTGCCGTACGCGTTGCTGGACGCGACTACATCGGCATGGCGTTGGCGACGCTGACGTTGACCGGACTGAGTCTGGTCATGCTCGAACCCACTCGACTCACGCAGGGTGTCACGGTCGGCCGGGCCTTCTTGCCGGTCACCGGCGACTCTCGTTGGCTCACTCCCCTTGCTCTGGCATCGGGAGGTCTCCTGCTGCTGTTCCTGTTGCGGCAGGTGACGGCCAGGAATCCGCTCATCGGGTGGCGCAGCTGGGGTGATCTCGCGCGCGAGACTGACATCTGGGGTGCGCTGCTGCTCACAGTCGGGCTGGGCGCCATCATCCTGACGTTTGCCTCTGCCGAACCCGAGAAGGCCGCGATCTCGTCGCAGGCTCCATGGCTGCTGCCGATCGCAGCAGCCGGCTTCGTCGGCTTCTACCTCCGCCAGCAACGCGCCGAGCGTCCGCTCATCCCTCGAGGTGCCCTGAGATCGCGTCCGGCGTGGGGCGCGCTAATCGTGTCGTTCTTCGTTGGCGCCGCCCTCATCGCGGCACTCGTCGACATCCCGTTCTTCGCCCGTCTGACGGTCCATCGCGACTCGCAGCTGGATGCCGCGCTCGTGCTCGTACGGTTCTTGGTCGCCCTGCCTGTCGGCGCGGTGTTTGGCGGATGGCTTCTTCGCCGGGTGCCGGCCTGGGTGTTGACTCCGATCGCGATGGTGCTCAGTGCGGCGGCGTTCCTGCACATGGCGACCTGGGACGCGACCTCCCTGAACCATGAGACGCAGATGCTCTCGCTCTTTCTCGGCGGTCTCGGCTTCGGCCTGGCGATTGCACCTGTGAACGCCGCGTTGCTCGCGCACACCGCCGACGCTGTGCACGGCGTCACCTCCGCTCTGCTGATCGTCGCGCGCATGGTCGGAATGCTGCTCGGCATCTCAGCCCTCACCACGATTGGCCTGCGCGCGTTCTACGCGGCGTCAGACGAGATCGCCCCGGCCGAAGAGCTCTGCAAGGGTGTGGCCACCGCGTGCAAGGCCTACAAGGACGCCGTGCGCGACGCCGGAATAACCCAGCTTCACACGGTCTTTGTGGGCGCAGCCGTGTGCGCGCTCATCGCAGCCGTCCTCGCTCTTGTTCTGCTTCGCGATACCGATGACCGAACGGTCGAGTCGACTGAATAGGATTTCGGCCATGCGTGACTTTGACGACCTGCTTGCAGCAAACCGTACGTTCGCCGACTCCTTCGCGCTGTCCGGTTTCGATGGCATCGCCCATGCCGGAGTCGCGATGGTCACCTGCATGGATTCGCGCATCGATCCGCTGGGGATGATTGGGCTCGGTCCTGGAGACGCCAAGATCCTCCGCAACCCCGGTGGTCGTGTCACGGATCAGGCTCTCGTCGCCCTCGTCCTCGGCGTCAACCTCTTGAAGGTCAACCGCATCCTGGTGATCGAGCACACGAGCTGTGCGATGGCCAAGTCGACCGAGAATGAGCTCAAGGAGCGACTCGGCCAGGCCGCAGGCGAGGACGCGTCCTGGATGACGCTCGGCGCAATCGTCGACCAGACGGCCACGATCCGCGCCGACGTCCAGCGCGTCCGCAGCCACCCGCTGATCAATGACGATGTCCTCGTCGGCGGCTTCCTGTATGACGTCGAGACCGGGCTGCTCAACCCCGTCGACTGAACAGTTGCAAATACGTTACAAAAGCATCCCGTTGGGCCATCATGATGGATGGAGGGCCTCAACGAAGGGGTGGAGATGCGCAAGACATACCGAATCGTCGCCGACATCATCGCGATCGACGTCGTCATCCAGGCGATGGCCATGGTGTTCGCCATCGCCGGACTGTTCAAGTGGATTGACGACGGAGCCACGCTCGACAAGTCTGTCATCGAGTCGTGGGAGCAGGACCCTCCGACCTGGACGGGATCGATTGGTCACTTCATCCACGTCATGAACGGGACCTTCCTGATCCCCTTGCTCGGCATCATCTTGCTCATCGTCTCGTTCTTCGTCGCCATCGATGGTGCCGTCAAGTGGGCTGCCGTCATTGCGGTGTCGATTGCCGTCCAGGTGGCTGCAGGCCTTCTGTCCGGCGACTCGCCCTATCTCGGCCTGATTCACGGACTCAACGCGTTCGTCCTGTTCGGTGCCGCGTTGATGGCCGCGAAGGTCGCCAAAGATGCCAAACCCGACCTGGTAGGCGCGTCGGCGAACAAGCCCTAGAGCGTGAAACGTCGCCCGCTGCTGATTGGGCTTCTCGCCACCTTCGTCGTCCTGGCACCGCTTGCCTGGTTGTGGCAAGCCAGTCTGGTCCCGTCTACGTACTCCGTGATGGACATGGGGTACGTCGACAACGGTGGTGCTCCGACGCGCCACGGCGATCATCACGGTGGCTCCACGACAAGCGTCGAGACTCTCGTCGAAGATCCCGGCCGAGTCGCTGACGTCGTGGTCGACCTGACGGCGCGGCGCGGCAGGATCGACATCTCAGGCCAGTCTGTCGATGGCTACACGCTCAACGGTCGGTCCCCCGGACCCACGATCACCGCGAGGGTCGGCCAGCTCGTCGAGGTCCGCGCCACCAACGCCAACGTGCCCGATGGCATCGCGCTCCACTGGCATGGCGTCGATGTGCCAAATGCCGAGGACGGAGTCGCCGGCGTGACGCAGGACGCCATCGCCCCGGGCGAGAGTCATACGTACCGCTTCGTCGTCGACCGCGTCGGGAGCTACTGGTACCACTCACACCAGGTCTCACACGTCCAGGTGGCCAGGGGCATGTTCGGGCCACTCATCGTGCTGCCTGCCGACGGGATCGAGCAGGATCACGATGTCGCGGCCGTCGCGCACACATATCGAGGCGCTCGTACGCTCAACGGGGTCCGCGGCGATGTTCCCGTCACCGCCGCCAAGGGCGAGACAGTACGCGTGCGAGCCATCAACACCGACAACGGACCGATGCGCGTCTGGTCGGACACCGACTACCGGATCGCGGCGATCGACGGGACCGAGGTCAACCGGCCGACACCAGTCGCCGGCAAGGACGTCACCGTGACGGCCGGCGGGCGCATCGACCTCGTCGTGACATCGCCAGCACGCGTCCAGATCGGCGGCGCAACGGCGCTGCTTATCGGACCCGATGGCACAACGCCCGCCACGCGCCCGCCGCCGCCCGCCAGCCAAGTCGACCTGCTGACCTACGGCACGCCGACATCGAAGGAGCTCGACGCGTCGAATCCGGACCGTGAGTTCACCTACTCGGTCGACCGCAAGCCCGGATTCATCGACGGCGTGCCGGGCCTGTGGTGGTCGATCAACGGCCACCTGTTCCCTGATGTGCCGATGTTCATGGTCAGCGAGGGCGACGTCGTCGTGATGCACATCGAGAACCATTCAGGCGAGGTTCACCCGATGCACCTGCCCGGCCACCATGCGTTGGTCCTCACCCGCGACGGCAAGCCATCGACCGGGAGCCCTTGGTGGACCGATTCGCTCGACGTCAAGGCAGGCGAGAGCTATGACATCGCGTTCCTCGCCGACAATCCGGGCATCTGGATGGACCACTGCCACAACCTGACGCACGCCGCAGACGGTCTGGTAGCCCACCTGATGTACGAGGGGATCAGCACGCCGTACGTCGTCGGCGGCGACGCCGATAACTCGCCGGAGTGAGCGACTACGCGTCGATGCGGTCGGCGTCGATCTCGTAGGCGCCTTGAACGATGAACTCCTTGCGCGGCGGCACGTCGTTGCCCATCAGGAGCTCGAAGACAGCCTCGGCCTGAATGCCGTCGTCGACCGTCAGGCGTCGCAGCGTGCGGTGACGTGGGTCCATCGTGGTCTCCGCCAGCTGACCGGCGTCCATCTCGCCCAGACCCTTGTAGCGCTGGACCGGGTCCTTCCACTTGACGCCCTTGCGCTGGAGCTCGGCGAGCTTTCGTACGAGCTCAGGATCGGAGTAGGTATAGACGTACTTCTCCTGACCCTTCTTGGGGTTGACCAGCTCGATGCGGTGCAGCGGCGGCACAGCGGTGTAGACACGCCCGGCATCAACCAGCTCACGCATGTAGCGGAAGAAGAGCGTCGCCAACAGACAGCGAATGTGTGCTCCATCGGAGTCGGCGTCGGCCATGAAGATGATGCGGCCATAGCGAGCCGAGTCGAGATCGAACGTACGTCCGCTGCCAGCACCCACCACCTGGATGATCGACGAGCACTCGACGTTCTTGAGCATGTCGCCGATGCTGGCCTTCTGGACGTTGAGGATCTTGCCGCGGATCGGCAGCAGCGCCTGGAACTCCGAGTCACGCGCAGACTTGGCGGTTCCGAGCGCGGAGTCACCCTCGACGATGAACAGCTCAGACCGCTCGACGTCGTTGCTGCGGCAGTCAGCCAGCTTGGCCGGGAGCGCGCTCGACTCAAGAGCGTTCTTGCGGCGCTGCGTGTCGCGCTGCTGACGCGCAGCCAGACGAGTCCTCGACGCGTCGACAACCTTCTGCATGACGAGCCGGGACTTGGCCTTCTCGGCCGTCTTGTTGGACGTCAGGAATCGCTTGAGCTCACGGGAGACGACCTGGTTGACGATCTTGGTGACCGCCGGAGTGCCCAGCACCTCTTTGGTCTGGCCCTCGAACTGTGGCTCGGCGAGTCGGACGGTCACGACCGCTGTCATACCCTCCAGGACATCGTCCTTGATGATGTCGGGATCGCCAGCCTTGAGCAGGCGCGTGGTCTTGAGGACGTCGTTGAACGTCTTGGTGAGGCCGCGCTCGAAGCCGTTGAGGTGCGTGCCGCCCTTGGGCGTCGCGATGATGTTGACGAACGACTGCACCTCGGTGCCGTAGTCATTGCCCCAGCGGACCGCGATGTCGACACCGAGCGTGCGCTCGATGTCCTGCGGTGTCATGTGACCCTTGTCATCGAGCAGTGGCACAGTCTCGGTGAAGACGTCCTCGCCCTGCAGCCGGAGCACCTCGGTCACTGCTTCGTCAGGTGCCAGGAACTCGCAGAACTCGGCAATGCCGCCGTCGTGGCGGAACTTCTCCTCGTGCGGCTCGTCGCCTCGGGTGTCGGTGATGACGATCTCGAGACCTGGCACCAGGAACGACGTCTGGCGGGCGCGAGCGACGAGCTCCTCGTATGCGAACTTGGCGCCCTTGATGAAGATCTGTGGGTCAGCCCAGTAGCGGACCCGTGTGCCGGTCTTGGTCTTGGCGACCTTGCCGATCTTGCGGAGCTCGTTGGTCGGGGTGAAGTCCGAGTCAGGAGTGTCACCAGCAAACACACCTGGCTCGCCGCGCCGGAACGACATGGCCCACGTTGCACCGCCCTTGTCGACCTCGACATCGAGTCGCGAGGACAGTGCGTTGACGACCGATGCGCCGACACCATGCAGGCCGCCAGTGGCGACGTTGGAGCCGCCGCCGAACTTGCCGCCGGCGTGAAGCTTTGTGTAGACGACCTCGACGCCGGTGAGCCCAGTCTTCTTCTCGATGTCGACCGGAACGCCACGGCCGTCGTCCTGCACCTCGACCGAACCGTCGTCGTTGAGCGCTACACGAATGTGCGACCCAAATCCCGACAGAGCCTCGTCGACGGAGTTGTCGATGATCTCCCACAAGCAGTGCATGAGACCACGAGTGTCGGTCGACCCGACGTACATGCCAGGACGCTTGCGGACAGCCTCCAAGCCCTCGAGGACGAGGAGATTTCGGGCGTCATAGGTCGTTTCGATTTGCATCTCACCTTCGAAATTGTCTGGTGAGTCCAAACCTATCGACCGAGTGTGTCGAATCGTTTGTGACACGCCACTGACAGCGAGCCTGCCTCCATTTGGACTCGCCAAGGAGTATGTATGGCATAGGTCACCAACGACCACGAGGAATACCGCCACATGGTTGGATGTTGACAAGACCAGAAGACCCAAGGCTCAGAGAGAAGGTCACCGTGAACACACTGACAGCCCCCATGCTGAGCTCGCTTGACCGCTGCGACCGTTGTGGTGCTCAGGCCTACGTACGCGTGACCTTGGGTGGCGGTGGTGAGCTGATGTTCTGTGCACACCACGCGCGCCAGCACGAGGAAAAGCTTCGTGAGATGTCCGCCGAGATCCACGACGAGAGCGAGCGGCTCGCCCCCTCACCCGTGCTGGTCGACGAGATCTGATCTCAACTACTCAGACATGAGAAGAGCCCGCCAGGAAACTGGCGGGCTCTTCGCTTTCGCCAGATTGTTGTCTGGCGAGAATGATCAGTCGAGGTAGTCGCGGAGCACCTGTGAACGTGACGGGTGGCGCAGCTTGCTCATCGTCTTGGACTCGATCTGACGGATGCGCTCGCGCGTCACGCCGTAGACCTTGCCGATCTCGTCGAGTGTCTTGGGCTGACCGTCGGTCAGGCCGAAGCGCATCGAGACAACGCCGGACTCACGCTCGGACAGGGTGTCGAGAACTGCATGCAGCTGCTCCTGCAGGAGCGTGAACGACACGGCGTCAGCCGGGACGATCGCTTCGGAATCCTCGATCAGGTCGCCGAACTCCGAGTCGCCATCCTCGCCGAGCGGCGTGTGGAGGCTGATCGGCTCGCGACCGTACTTCTGGACCTCGACAACCTTCTCGGGCGTCATGTCGAGCTCGATGGCCAGCTCTTCAGGAGTGGGTTCGCGGCCCAGGTCCTGCAGCATCTGGCGCTGGACGCGGGCGAGCTTGTTGATGACCTCGACCATGTGGACCGGGATACGGATCGTACGAGCCTGGTCAGCCATGGCGCGGGTGATCGCCTGGCGAATCCACCACGTCGCGTACGTCGAGAACTTGAAGCCCTTGGTGTAGTCGAACTTCTCGACTGCACGGATGAGGCCGAGGTTTCCTTCCTGGATCAGGTCGAGGAAGAGCATGCCGCGGCCGGTGTAGCGCTTGGCCAGCGAGACGACGAGACGCAGGTTGGCCTCGAGGAGGTGGTTCTTGGCGCGGCGACCGTCGACCGTGATCCACTCGAGCTCTTCGAGCATCTTGGCCGAGATGCGGCCGCCCTTGGCGAGCTTCTCCTCGGCGAACAGGCCGGCTTCGATGCGCTTGGCGAG
>JBBSJW010000032.1:0-34271 GCA_038256885.1 Propionibacteriales bacterium | reverse complement strand
GGCCAAGAAGGCTGCTCCGGCCAAGAAGGCAGCGCCGGCCAAGAGGGCGGCGGCTTCAGGAGACCCGCGTACGGTCGCGCAACTTCGCGCACTGGCCAAGGCCAAGGGTGTCTCTGGCTATTCGTCGATGCGCAAGGACCAGCTGGTCGCAGCGCTCAAGGCCTAGGTCTTTCGGCTCACGGGGTTTCGATACGTCGGCCGCGGGCGGCCTCCTACTCAACCAGCGAGGGGGTGCCGCGTTCCTCGGCCCTACTCAACCAGCGAGATGTCAGCTGCTGCGGCGGAGCGTCTGCGACAGGCGCTCCGCAGCAGCGACTACTGCAGGCGCGTGCATACGTCCGGGCTGACGCGTGAGGCGTTCGAGCGGACCCGACACCGACACTGCGGCGACAACCTTGCCGGAGGGGGAGCGGACCGGCGCTGACACAGACCCGACGCCGTTTTCGCGCTCGCCGACGCTCTGTGCCCAACCACGACGACGTACGGCCGACAGCTCGGCAGCGGAGAATGTCGCCTTGAGCAGGCCCTTGTTCATGCGCTCGGGGTCCTCCCACGACAGCAGGATCTGCGCTGCGGAGCCGGCGTTCATGGTCAGCTGGCCACCGACGGGGATCGAGTCACGCAGACCGGTAGGACGATCGGCGGCGGCAACACATACGCGGAAGTCGCCTTGACGGCGGAACAGCTGAGCCGACTCGCCGGTGATGTCGCGCAGACGTGCGAGCACGGGACCGGCGGCAGCAAGCAGGCGGTCCTCGCCGGCGGCAGCAGCGAGCTCACCGAGACGCGGGCCGAGGATGAAGCGCCCTTGCATGTCGCGGGCGACAAGGCGATGGTGTTCGAGTGCAACGGCGAGACGGTGTGCCGTCGGGCGAGCGAGACCGGTGCTGGTCACGAGACCAGCCAAGGTTGCCGGTCCTGGCTCGAGAGCTGCCAACACGAGTGCCGCTTTGTCGAGAACGCCGACTCCGCTAGAGTTGTCCATGTCTTGATACTGCCGTATCGCATAGTGAGACGCAAGCCTGAGTCACGAGGAGAATCATGGGCAAGACACTTGCCGAGAAGATCTGGGACGAGCACGTCGTACGCAGCCACGAAGGCGAGCCCGACCTCCTTTATGTAGATCTCCACCTCATTCACGAGGTGACCAGCCCTCAGGCATTCGACGGTCTCCGCATTTCCGGTCGTACGGTTCGCCGTCCCGACCTGACGCTGGCCACCGAGGATCACAACATCCCGACGACCGACCTCGACAAGCCGATCGCCGACCTCGTGTCGCGCCTCCAGGTCGAGACACTGCGCAAGAACTGCGAAGAGTTTGGCGTACGCCTGCACCCCATGGGCGACATCGACCAGGGCATCGTGCACGTCGTCGGCCCGCAGCTCGGCCTGACGCAGCCCGGCATGACGATCGTGTGCGGCGACTCGCACACCTCGACGCACGGCGCGTTCGGCTCGATCGCGTTCGGCATCGGTACGTCCGAGGTCGAGCACGTACTCGCCACCCAGTCGCTCTCGCAGGCCAAGCCCAAGATGATGGCCGTCGAGGTCGTCGGCAACCTGCCCGTCGGCTCCACCGCCAAGGACCTGATCCTCGCGCTGATCACGCAGGAGACCACCGGCGGCGGACAGGGCTACATCGTCGAGTACCGCGGCGACGCCATCCGCGCTCTGTCGATGGAAGCCCGTATGACGATCTGCAACATGTCGATCGAGTGGGGCGCCAAGGCCGGGCTCATCGCACCCGACCAGACGACATACGACTACCTCAAGGGCCGCCCGAGCGCGCCGACCGGCGCCGACTGGGATGCCGCTGTTGCGCACTGGGACAGCCTGGTCACCGACGACGACGCCGAGTTCGACAAGACGATCACGATCGACGCGTCGACCATCACGCCGTTCGTCACCTGGGGCACCAACCCCGGCCAGGGCGTACCGCTGTCGGGCAACGTGCCTGACCCGGCCTCGTTCGCGGACGACAACGAGCGCATCGCCGCCGAGAACGCCCTCGTCTACATGGGGCTCACCGCCGGCACGCCGATGAAGGACATCAAGGTCGACACGGTGTTCATCGGCTCCTGCACCAACGGTCGCATCGAGGATCTTCGTGTCGCTGCATCGTTGATGGAGGGTCACAAGGTCGCCGCTGACACCCGCATCCTGGTTGTACCCGGATCGGTACGCGTACGCCTGCAGGCCGAGCAGGAAGGTCTCGACGTCATCTTCAAGGACGCCGGAGCCGAATGGCGCGGCGCAGGCTGCTCGATGTGCCTCGGCATGAACCCCGACCAGCTGATGGTCGGCGAGCGGGCCGCGTCGACGTCCAACCGCAACTTCGAGGGGCGCCAGGGCAAGGGTGGCCGTACGCACCTCGTATCGCCCGACGTCGCAGTCGCGACAGGCATCCTCGGACACCTCGCCGGTCCCGCGGACCTGGCTGAGCTCGCAAAGGCAGGAAGCTGACCGTGGAAAAGTTCAACTCGCACACTGGCGTTGGCGCTCCGCTGCGTCGCAGCAACGTCGACACCGACCAGATCATCCCGGCCGTGTGGCTCAAGAAGGTCACGCGCGACGGCTTCGAGGAGGGCCTGTTCTCGGCCTGGCGCAACGATCCGTCGTTCGTGCTCAACCAGGACGCCTACAAGAACGCGACCGTCCTCGTCGCCGGCCCCGACTTCGGTACGGGCTCGTCGCGTGAGCACGCCGTGTGGGCGCTGCAGAACTACGGCTTCAAGGTCGTCATCTCGCCCCGCTTCGGTGACATCTTCCGCGGCAACTCCGGCAAGGCCGGACTGCTCGCCGCTCAGGTCGACGACAAGGTTGTACAGCGTCTCTGGGACTACCTCGACGAGAACCCCGGCGCGTCGATCACGATCGATCTCGAGACTCGTACGGTCAAGGCTGGCGAGGGTGTCGACGCGATCGAGGACTCGTTCACGATCGACGACTACACGCGTTGGCGTCTGCTCGAGGGTCTCGACGACGTCGGCATCACGCTGAGCCACGAGGACGACATCGTCGCGTACGAAGCGAAGCGACCCAGCTTCAAGCCCGCAACGCTCTGATCAGATCCAGATCTTGATGCCGGTGATGGAGTCGCCGTCGGTCTCGACGAACACGCGCTGACCGATGCGCAGGTGGCGGATGTGCTCGGCGAGCGTCGCTGCGCCGAAGTCCATCGGTATGCCCTCGTCGGTCAGGAGCTGTCCTGAACGAGCTACGGGGTCGAAGTTGGAGACGGTGCCTTGCATGCCCTCACCCTAGTGGCGCGGTCTCGGGGTTAGGCTCGCCCTCATGCAGAAGCGTGTCGTCCCGCGCACCACGCGGGTCATCAAGTTCTTCCTGCGGCCGATCCTCATCGCGATCGCGAAGCGTGACTGGCGCGGCATGGAGAACCTCCCTGAGGGAGGATTCGTCCTCGCCCCCAATCACGTGTCGCACCTCGACCCGTTCCTGATCTCGTGGTTCATGCTCGACAACAACGTTCCGCCGCGCTTCCTCGCCAAGGACACGCTGATGACGCTGCCAGTCGGTGGCCGCATCCTGCGCAACGCCGAGCAGATCCCCGTCTACCGCAGCACCGAGGGCGCGGCTGAGTCGCTCCGCGCCGCGATCGCCGCGGTTGACGACGGCAAGGTCGTGACGATCTATCCTGAGGGCACCATCACCCGCGATCCTGCGGCGTGGCCGATGAGCGGCCGCACGGGTGCAGTACGCGTGGCGCTGGCGAGCGGCAAGCCATTGATTCCGGTGATGCAATGGGGCCCGCAGGCGATCCTGTGGCCCTACTCCAAGTGGCCCAAGCTGTTCCCGCGCAAGAAGTTCCAGGTGCGGGTCGGCAAACCGATGGACCTCAGCGCGTACGAGGGCAAGCCGCTCACCGAAGAGCTCCTTCATACCGCAACTGACGAACTCATGGACACCCTTACTGCCATGATGTCTGAGGTACGTGGAGAGCTTCCCTCGACACCGCGCATCGACATACATACGTTGAGCAAGGCGAAGAGCAATTATCAAGGGCAGAACTACAAGCGATTGGACTCCTGACAGATGGCAAAGACAGCCGTGATGGGTGCAGGGTCCTGGGGCACTGCCTTCGCTCTGGTGCTCGCTGATGCCGGCAACGACGTATGCCTGTGGGGCCGTCGCGAGGAGCTGTGCGACACGATCAACACCAAGCACGAGAACTCTGAGTACCTCCCCGGTATCGAGCTTCCCGACTCCGTCTCGGCGACACACGATCCGGCCAAGGCGCTCGAAGGTGCCGAGATCGTCGTGCTCGCGGTTCCGTCGCAGCAGCTGCGCTCCAACCTCGAGTCGTGGAGCGAGCACATCCCGGCCGATGCCGTCATGGTCAGCCTGATGAAGGGCGTCGAGCTCGGCACCCACAAGCGCATGAGTGAAGTCATCGCCGAGATCACTGGCGCTGGCCCGGAGCGCATCGCCGTCGTGTCAGGCCCCAACCTCGCCAAGGAGATCGCCAACCGCGAGCCCGCGGCGAGCGTCGTGGCGTGCGCAGACCAGGCGGTCGCGGAGCGCATCCAGAAGGCGTGCCACACCGCGGCCTTCCGTCCCTACTCGATGACGGATGTCGTCGGTTGCGAGCTGGCCGGTACGGCCAAGAACATCATCGGTCTCGCGGTCGGCGTATGCGTCGGCCTCGGCTACGGCGACAACACCAAGGCATCGGTCATCACTCGCGGTCTCGCGGAGACCGCTCGGCTCGGTGTTGCGATCGGCGCGGATCCCGTCACATTCATGGGCCTCGCCGGAATGGGCGACCTCGTGGCCACCTGCTCATCGCCGCTGTCGCGCAACCGTACGTTCGGCGAGAAGCTCGGCGAAGGTATGTCGGTTGAGGAAGTCACTGCGCAGACGCGTCAGGTCGCCGAGGGCGTGAAGTCGTGTCAGTCGGTCAGCGAGCTCGCCGCGATGCACGAAGTCGAGATGCCGATCGTCGAGCACGTAGCCGCACTGATCGCCGGCAAGATGTCGCCCGACGAGCTGGTGTCAGCCCTGATCTCGCGTCAGGCCAAGCCCGAAAAGGTCTAGCCACCTCGCTGGTGGTTGAGTAGCCCGAGGAACGAGGGCGTATCGAAACCACGTACGCCGAGATGCTCGCTCGAGCCCCTCGATCTCACGGGGTTTCGATACGTCGGCCGCGGGCGGCCTCCTACTCAACCAACGAGTGGGTGCGGTTAGTTCGTGGCGGCTAGGACGTTTTGGATGTCGATCCAGAGGTCCTCGACATCTTCGATGCCGACCGAGAGCCGGATCAGGCCCTCGGGAACTGACTCCGACTCACCTGCATGACGACGACGGCGCTCCCAGGTCGACTCCACGCCGCCGAGGCTGGTGGCGTACGTGATGATGTCGCTCTGCTCGGTCATCTTCTGCGCGACCTGCGGGCCGCCGACGACCTCGAGCGCGATGATCGTGCCGAAGCCGGGGTAGCGCGACGAGCTGATGAGGCGGTGGGCCGACAGGCGCTTCTGCAGCTCCTTGGCATTGGCTTCAGCACGGTCGAGGCGTACGTGGAGCGTACGAATACCGCGAGCGGCCAGCCAGGTCTCCATGGCTCCGGGAATGGCGCCAAGCGTCGACCGGCGCTGCTCGATCGCCTTGTGGGCGCGATCGCTGTTGGTGACGATCGCCCCCAACACCACGTCGCTGTGTCCCGAGAGCAGCTTGGAGGCCGAGTGGACGACGAAGTCTGCGCCGAGCTCGAGTGGACGCTGGCGCAGGGGAGTGGCGAACGTGTTGTCGACCGCGACCGCCGTGCCAGCCTGAGCGGCAGCGCGGGTGATGGCCTCGATGTCGGCGATCTGGAGTCCCGGATTGGTCGGCGACTCGATCCATACGAGCGCAGCGCTCTCGGAGGCGTTGATGATCTCGGCGGTGTTGTCCATGTCGACCAGACGAAGCTCGATCTGCCCGCGGCGGGCACGTTCTTGGAGCTGGTCCACGGTCCGGTAGTAGGCGCCCCGTGGAGCCACGACAGCAGACTTGGCAGGCACGAGATCAAACAGTGCTGTCGTGGCGGCGATGCCGGATGCAAACGCGAGAGCACGGCCGCCTTCGAGCGCGCCGAGCACCTGCTCGAACGAGTCCCACGTCGGGTTGCCATCGCGTCCGTACTCCGACGGACCGCCGGGAACGAGTGCGCTGGCGAGCGTGATCGGTGCGTTGAGCGGGCCCCCTGGCACGCGGTTGGGCCTTCCCGCACCGACCGCAATGGTCGAGGGCGAGAGATCGTGTCCGTGCATGCGCCCCATTGTGACACTGACCGGTATCTTGGTCGGCAATGAGCCTCTCGATGGACCCTTCAGTCGACAAGCCCCGCCTGGCAGTGATCTTTGGCGGCCGTTCCAGTGAACATGGTGTCTCCTGCCTCACGGCTCGTGAGGTGCTCGCTGTGATCGATCGCGACAAGTACGACGTCCAGCCGATCGGCATCACCCGTGAGGGTGACTGGGTGTCCGAGACGGCCGAATGGCCGGACCTCGAGCCAGGCACGTTGCCGTCCGTACGTGACGACTTCCCGGCATTCACGTGGGAGGGCCTGCACGACTTCGATGCGGCGTTCCCGCTGCTCCACGGCCCGTGGGGTGAGGACGGCACGATCCAGGGCCTGCTCGAGATGGCGAATGTCCGCTACGTCGGCGCCGGCGTGCTCGCCAGCGCCGTGGGCATGGACAAGCCGTTCACCAAGACCGTGTTCTCAGCTGGCGGCCTGCCGCAGATCCCGTACGTCACGGTGCAGCCGTGGCAGTGGAAGAGCCAGCAGGATCGTGTGATCGCCCGGATCAAGGCGCTCGGTCTGCCCGTGTTCGTCAAGCCTGCTCGTGCGGGATCAAGCTCCGGCGTGATGATGGTCGACTCGTGGGACGAGCTCGACGGCGCCATCGCCAAGGCGCAGGACTTCGATCCCAAGGTCGTCGTAGAGGCCGCCGCGAAGAACAAGCGCGAGCTCGAGTGCGCTGTCATGCAGCAGCCCGACGGGACGCCGATTGCCAGCGTGGTCGGCGAGATCACTGTCGCTGAAGAGTCCGACCACGAGTTCTATGACTTCGAGGCGAAGTACCTCGACGGCACCAGCGTCAACATCGTGCCGGCCGACATCTCGACGACGTTGAGCGAACGCATCCGCACGTATGCCGTGCAGGCGTTCGAGGCGATCGGTGCCGAAGGCCTCGCTCGTGTCGACTTCTTCGACACGTCCGACGGCCTGATCATCAACGAGATCAACACGATGCCGGGATTCACCCCGTTCTCGATGTTCCCGCTGCTGTGGGAGGCGAGCGGTGTGCCGTATCCCGAGCTCGTCGATCGCCTGATCCAGCTGGCGCTCAGCCGCGACACCGGTCTCCGCTAGACGCACTCCTTGACCACCGGGTCGTGCTTCAGCACGGACGGTGCGATGTCCACCAGCGCATCGGCGGCTGGATCGTATGCGGCCGGCACCTCGACGCTGATGTAGAACCGGCGACCGATCGTCGTGAACAGGTAGCCGTCGGCGATCTCCTCGGTGAACCAGCCGACTCCGGCGACCATGTCGCAGCGTGAGGTCGGCAGCAGCGCCTCGGGCGTGGTCACGCCGCAGCGCAGGATGATCGCCGGATCACCCCATGCTGTGGCCTTGGAGCCCTTCACGAGAACTTGCTTCTGACTCGCAACCTTCTGCGCACCATCGGCGTACAGCGCCTTGCAGTCAGCGTCGGTGTCAGGCGTCGTGGGGTAGGTGTCCACCACGAGCCCCGAGCTGCACCCCGCGAGCAACAGCAGCGCGGGCAGGAGTCGCTTCACGCCTCAGATGCGCACAATCGGGCAGGTCAGTGTTCGAGTGATGCCGGGAACGCCCTGCACCTTGGTGACGACCATGGCGCCGAGCTCATCGACGCTGGCGCCCTCGGCGCGGACGATGACGTCGTACGGGCCGGTGACGTCCTCGGCCATCGTGACGCCCTCTATGTCGGCAATCGCCCGGGCGACGTCGGCGGCTTTGCCGACCTCGGTCTGGACGAGGATGTAGGCCTGAACAGCCATCGTGAACTCCTTCGTGAGGGCGAGACTTGCCACGGTATCCGATGGGTCCCGCGTCCGACCCGCTACCTGCGCCACAATGCCCCTATGGACTCTGGTGCGGGTGGAGAACCGACAGTCGGTGAGGTCGGCGAGTTTGGGCTGATCGAGCTGATCCGCAAGGGCATCGGCACCAGCAGGAATGTGTTGATCGGGCCTGGTGATGACGCCGCGCACCTGGCAACCAGTGACGGCAACGTTCTCGTCTCGACCGACCTGCTCGTCGAGAACCGGCACTTCCGTCGTGACTGGTCGAGCCCGTACGAGATCGGTCGCAAGGCGGCCGCGTGCAACCTCTCGGACATCAACGCCATGGGCGGTGTGGCCACGGGGCTGACGATCGGCTTCGGAGCTCCCGCCGAGTTGCCGGTCTCGTGGGCCGTCGAGATGGTGCGTGGGTTCGAGGAGGAATGCTCCAAGGTCGGCGCGCACATCATCGGCGGCGATGTCACAGCGTCTGACCTGATCATCCTCGCGGTGACCGCGCTCGGCGACGCCGTACGACCGGTGCGTCGCGACGGTGCCCTCCCCGGCGACGTCGTCGCATTCGCCGGCCAGCTCGGTCTCGCCGGTGCCGGTTTTGCGGCACTCAGTCGCGGATTCCGGTCGCCGAGGGCCGCCGTCGAAGCGCACAGGATCCCCAGTCCGCCGTACGCGGCCGGACCGCAGGCTGCGAACGCCGGTGCGACGGCGATGACGGATGTGAGCGATGGGCTGCTCGCTGACCTCGGACACATCGCCGAGTCCAGCGGAGTCGCCATCGACGTGACCTCGTCAGCGTTCACGCTTCCCGAACCCGTCGTGACGGTCGGCGAAGCCCTCGGCGCTGATGGCATGGTGTTCATGCTCACGGGCGGCGACGACTACGCGCTGGTCGCGACGTTCAGCTCCGAGACGACTCTGCCGAAGGGTTGGACCCACATCGGCCTGGTGTCCGATGGTTCGGGCGTCACCGTCGACGGCAAGCCGCACGAAGGCCCGTCAGGCCACCAGCACTGGCGCTAGGCGGCTGTCTCGGTGGTTGAGTAGCCCGAGGGACGAGGGCGTATCGAAACCGCGTAAGGCTGAGTGCTCGCGTTGGGAGCACCGTGCACGAGGTTTCGATACGTCGGCCGCGGGCGGCCTCCGGTCAACCCTGGATCTTCGCGAAGGGCTGGGCGGCCTCGAGCTCGTACGCGATCTCGAGCAGCGTCTGCTCGTCACCATGATCGGCCGAGATGTGCACGCCGATCGGCATGCCAGCAGACGAATGCCCAAGCGGCAAGGAGATGGCCGGGCCGCCGGAAGCGTTGTTGAGCGGCGCGAATGCGTCGTACGTAATCAGCCGCCCGAACACCTCGGGGAAGTCGATCGTGGGGGACAGGTGGCCGAGCTGCGGGGTCACGTGCCCCACCGTCGGCGACAAGATCAGGTCGACATCGGCGAACGCCTGATGATAGACCTGCGCCGACCGCTTCAGTCCACGGATGACCGCTGGGGTGCGCCACGAGTTGCGCAGGAACGTCTTGGCGAGGCCGCGGGTGAAACCGTCGGTGAGCGTCTTGTCGAAGTCGGGGCTCATGACG
Organism: Propionibacteriales bacterium; assembly: GCA_038256885.1. GTDB lineage: Bacteria > Actinomycetota > Actinomycetes > Propionibacteriales > Nocardioidaceae > Aeromicrobium. The sequence continues at coordinate 24,624 of JBBSJW010000032.1, read as the reverse complement.
CGCTTGCCGAAGTTCTGCGTCGAGAACGCCAACATCGCCCAGTAGTGCGTGAAGTCCTCCTGAAACCTGTGGTCGACCGGCAGCCCGACCTCGACGACCTCGTGCCCGAGCGAGGCGAGCAGGTCGGCGGTGAGTTCGACGGCCTTGCGGGTCTCGTCATCGGTCGCGACGCCGGTGACCGAGTCAAGGATCAGCCCGATCTTGAGCCGGCGGTCCGAGGGGCCTTCGACAAGGCTGAGTGTCGGCATTCCCGCGGCAGGCTTGTAAGCCTGTGTCGCCGCCATGAAATGAGCGGTGTCGCGCACCGAGCGCGAGACGATGCCGTGGGAAATGATGTCGACGGGCATCTTGGCCGCGTCGGCTGAAGCGACGACGCGATCGCGGGTCGGCTTCAGACCGACAAGTCCGCAGGCTGCAGCGGGTATGCGGATCGAGCCACCGCCGTCGACAGCGTGGGCGATCGGCACGACGCCCGCTGCGACGAGTGCCGCTGAACCGCTGGACGAACCGCCGGCGGAGTAGCCGGTGTTCCAGGGATTGCGGGTCGGCGGGAGGTCTGCGTACTCCGAGCTCGCGATGAAACCGAACTCCGGCATGGTCGACTTGCCCAGCACCGTGACACCTGTGGAGAGGAGCTGATCGACGAACGGATCGTTGGCCGCGGCAGGGCGTGACTTGACCGCGAGAGAGCCCCAGTCGGTCGTGAGACCTTCGACGGCGGTGTTGTCCTTTACGAAGGTTGGCACGCCGGACAGGAGTCCGGGCAGTGGGTGCTCGGACTGCTTCAGCCCTCGCTCGTAGTCGGCCAGCTGAATGGCGTTGATGGCAGGGTTGACGGCCTCGGCGCGGGCGATCGCGGCAACCGCTGCTTCGCGTGCGCTGATGGTGCCTGCAGCAATGGCAGCGGCGACCCCGACTGCGTCGAGGTCGCCGAGAGCGTCATCGGTGAAGGCGTGTACTCGGGAGCTGGTCTCGTTGGTCACGAGATGACTCTAGACGGCGATCCATGGGATCACCGGAGTACGTACGAAGTACGAGTTAGCGGCTGACCTTGCCGGCCTTGAGGCACGACGTGCAGACATTGACGCGCTTCGGGGTGCCCTCAACCACAGCGCGTACACGCTGGATGTTGGGATCGAAACGACGCTTCGTGCGTCGGTGCGAGTGGGAGACGTTGTGGCCGAAGCCAGGTCCCTTGCCGCACACATCACAGACCGCAGCCACGGCGAACTCCTGTTGAATCAGATTGCTTGGACGTTTGTGGGTGTCTCCGACGCTAACGCCTGCAGACAACCGCTCAAGAATAGCCGATCACCCGACGCTCACGCTAATCCGCCTCAGCCGAGCGAGCTCTGCGAGCGAGCGTTGAGGCGCGCTAGCGAAGCGGTGGGGGTCCCCCCGCGAGCGAGCGCAGTCGGATGCAACGCCTTTCGTGCCTCCAAGCGAGCAGGGGGCGCGTCCCGCGGCGAAGCCGCCGCACTGCGAAGCGTGGTGAGATGACTCCCCAACGCGTGGGTCCGCTGGGTGCGCGGTGCCGACCGATAGCCTCGCCCCATGGGACTCACCCTCAACTCCACGGCATTTCGGGCGTGGACTCAGCTGTGCGCTGAAGCCCTTTCTGTCGCCCGGGCCGAGATCGACGCCCTGAACGTGTTCCCGGTGCCCGATGGCGACACCGGCACCAATGCGTACCTCACGTTCGTTTCCGGTGCCGACGCAGTCAACGCGCTGCCGAGGGGTACGGAACTCCCGGAGCTGGTCAAGGCACACGTCGACGGGCTGCTCACGGGCGCCAAGGGCAACACCGGCGTGATCCTGTCGCAGCTCGTACGCGCCTGCTTCTCCGATCTCGACCTCGCGAGCACTGTCACCGCCTCTGACGTTGCGGCCTCGTTCGTCGCCGCAGCTGACGCCGCGTATGCCGCGGTGGGCGTACCGGTCGAGGGCACGATCCTCTCGGTGGCCCGCGCAGCCGCCGTCGGTGCGACGGAGGCTGCTGATGCCGGCGTTGATGGTCGTACGGTCTTCGGCAAGGCCGCCAACTCTGCCCGCGTCGCACTGGCCCGCACACCCGAGCAGATGGAACTACTCGCCCGTGCCGGCGTTGTCGACGCAGGTGGCCGTGCGCTGGTGGTCGTGCTCGACGCAACGGAGCAAGCCCTCACGGGACGCGTGCCGGAGCGAGTCAGTGCACCCGTACCGGTGCCAGTCCTCGTACCCGGCGATGACCTCAGCGCGGACGGACCGTCGTACGAGGTGATGTATCTCCTCGAGGCAGACGATGACGCGATCCCCGAGTTGCGGGCGAAGCTTCTGCCGCTCGGCGACTCACTCGTTGTGGTCGGCGGTGATCGGCTCTGGAACATTCACGTGCACGTCGATGACGTGGGCGCTGCGGTCGAGGCTGGTATTGCGGCGGGTCGCCCGTACCGGATCACCGTCACCCACTTCGCTGATCAGATCGCGCAGCGCCCCAAGGGTGGGCGAGTGGTCATCGCTGCAACAACCGGCACAGGCCTCATGGCGCTGTGTGAAGAGGCCGGCGCCATGCCGCTGGCGTTCACCCGCGAGGAGCCGCTGACGGTCGCCGCGATGAGTGCATCGCTCAAGGACTCTGGCGCCGACGAGATCATCGTTCTGCCCAACAACTACCGCTACATCGGCCAGTTCGAAGGAGCAGCGCAGGCGGCACGGCAAGACGGCATACGTGTGGCGGTCATCCCGACGACCGCCCAGGTGCAGGGACTCGCCGCGCTGGCTGTTCACGATCCTGGTCTCGGATTCGACGAGGTCGTGGTTGCGATGTCGAGCGCCGCGGCACATACGCAGCACGGAGCCGTCACGATCGCGACCGAGCCCGGTATGACCATGGTCGGCCCGTGCAAGCCGGGTGACGTCCTCGGCGTGATCGCGGGCGACTTCGCCGTCGTCGGTCAAAACGTGTTCGACGTGACCGTCGAAGTGCTCGACCGCATCCTGTCGCCCGGCGGCGAGATGGTGACCGTCGTCCTCGGCGAAGGCGGAGCCGACGGCGTCGAAGCTCACCTGACCGAGCATCTGCGCCAGGCTCGCCCTGATGTCGACCTCGTGGTCTATGACGGGGGCCAGGAGAACTACCCGCTCTTCATCGCGGTCGAGTGATGGTCGGCCTCGACACCAAGCTCGTCAACATTCTCGGCGACAAGACTGCGAAACCGTTGACGACGGCGTTCGAGATGAAGACCGTCGGCGATCTGCTGCGGCACTACCCGCGCCGGTACGCCGAGCTCGGCAAGCTCACCGATCTCTCGGAGCTGGTGGTCGGCCAGCACGTGACGATCATGGCTCGCATCGACTCGGTCAAGAACCATTCGTTCGGTGCGGGCGGCCGGCGCACCCGTACGGAAGTCGTCGTGACCGACGGCACCGGACAGCTCACGTTGACGTTCTTCCAGCAGGTTTGGCGGCTCAAGTCGATGGTCCCCGGCACGCTGGGGCTCGCCGCCGGGGAAGTGACGGAGTTCAACCGCAAGCTCCAGCTCACCCATCCCGACTGGGAGTCGATCGAGGCGTCCGACGACCCGACCGAGTCGAGCCGGCTGAGTCGCGGCATCATCCCGATTTACAAGGCGACCGCGAAGATGGCGACGTGGAAGATCGAGCGCTGCGTCGGCATGTGTCTCGACGCGATCGACCCTGTCGCGGATCCATTGCCCTCCGACGTACGCGATCCGCGAGGGTTCTTCGACCTGATGGGCTCGTTCGAGGCGATCCACAGGCCGCGCAACTCGCGTGACTGGCAGCGTGCGCGCGACCGGTTCCGGTTCGAGGAGGCGTTCGTCGTGCAGACCGTGTTCGCGCAGCGGCGACTGGCGGTCGAGAACGAGCGCGCGAAGGCGCGACCTGTCACCGCCGGGGGATTGCGCGAGCGGTTCGAGCAGCAGCTGCCGTTCACGCTGACCACCGGTCAGCGTGCAGTGCTCGACGAAATCGCCGCTGACATCGAAAAGCCTCATCCGATGCACCGACTGCTTCAGGGTGAGGTCGGTTCCGGCAAGACGATCGTGGCGCTGCTCGCCATGCTGCAAGTCATCGACTCAGGCGGTCAGGCCGCTCTGCTAGCACCGACGGAAGTGCTGGCATCACAGCACTATCGAGCCATGACGGGTCTGCTCGGCGACCTCGCCAAGGGTGGGATGCTCGGTGGTGCTGACGGTGCGACCCGGGTACGGCTTCTCACCGGTTCGATGGGCGCCAGGGTCCGGAACGAGTCGCTCCTCGACGCTGCGTCCGGCGAGGCCGGGATCGTCGTCGGTACGCACGCACTGATCCAGGAGCACGTGCAGTTCGCCGAGCTTGGCCTTCTAGTCGTCGACGAGCAACACCGCTTCGGCGTGGAGCAGCGATCAGCGCTCGTCGACCGTGCCGAGGTGACACCTCACGTACTCGTCATGACCGCTACGCCGATCCCGCGCACCATCGCGATGAGCGTCTTCGGTGACCTCGAGGTGTCGACGCTGCGAGAACTGCCGGCCGGGCGTCAGCCAATCCAGACCACCGTCGTACCGGCCGATCGCCGTTCGTGGCTCGATCGAGCCTGGGAGCGTGTTCGCGAGGAGGTCGGCAATGGCCGACAGGCGTACGTCGTGGTCTCGCGTATTGGCGAGGGCGGCGAGGTCGACGACAAGGACACCCGCTCGCTGGTCGAGCTGGCCGATGAGCTGACGGCGGGTCCGTTGCAGGGCTTGCGCGTTGGCAGCCTGCATGGACGCATGAGCTCCGAGGACAAGGACGCGGCGATGAACGCGTTCGCGGGTGGATCGCTCGACGTGCTGGTCGCGACGACGGTCGTCGAGGTCGGCGTCGACGTACCCAACGCCACCGTCATGGTGATCATGGACGCCGACCGGTTCGGAATGTCGCAGTTGCATCAGCTGCGAGGCCGCGTGGGTCGAGGCAGCGAGAAGGGCCTGTGCCTGCTGGTGACGTCAGCCGAGGAAGGCTCGCCCGCACGAGAGCGACTCGATGCTGTCGCGGGCACGAATGACGGCTTCGAGCTCTCGCGTCTCGATGTCGAGCTGCGTCGCGAAGGTGACGTACTCGGCGCCCGCCAGTCCGGTGTGCGATCGAGCCTTCGTCTGCTGTCGGTCGTACGCGATGGCGAAGTCATCGATGAGGCACGAGCTGCTGCCGAGGTTGTGATTGCTGCTGACCCGTCGCTGGCGAGTCATCCCGCGCTGGCGGACGCCGTCGCCGACCTCGAGCGTTCCGAGCAAGCCGACTACCTGGAGCGCACATGACCCGGATCATCGCCGGCGCCTATGGCGGGCGGCAGATCAAGACCCCCAAGGGCGATGGCACCCGACCGACGTCGGATCGTGTGCGCGAGGCGATGTTCTCGTCCCTCGAGTCAGAACTCGGCGGGTTCGAGGATCTTCGCGTACTTGACCTCTTTGCTGGCTCCGGTGCACTGGGTCTGGAGTCGCTCTCGCGTGGTGCCACTCATGCGACCTTCATCGAGTCGGACGCTCGCGCGGCCGCAGTCGTGAAGCAGAACGTTGAAGCGCTGAAGGCGCCGGGAGTCGTCGTACGCACGACCGTCGAGCGCTATCTGGCCAACGCGCCTGGCGAGCCGTTCCACCTCGTGTTCCTCGACCCGCCGTACGCGGTGACGACCGACGCCGTCTCGGCGTTCGTATCGTCGCTGGTCAACGGATGGACAGCTGCTGACGCGCTGTTCGTCGTCGAGCGTGCGACTCGCGATCCGTTCGTGTGGCCGAAGGGTGTCGAAGGTCTCAGGGACAAGAAGTACGGGGAGACGACGCTTTGGTACGGTCGCTGACATGACGAAGGTCGTGTGCCCCGGCTCGTTTGACCCCGTGACCAATGGTCACCTCGACATCATCGAACGCGCAGCGCGCCTGTTCGACGAGGTCGTCGTTGCGGTGCTGGTCAACGAATCAAAGCAGGGGCTTTTCTCGATCGACGAGCGCCAGGACCTGTTGGCCGAGGCCACCTCCCACCTGCCGAACGTCTCGGTCGCGTCGTTCAAGGGTCTGTTGGTCGACTTCTGCACAGCCAACGGCATCACCGCAATCGTCAAGGGTCTCCGTGCTGTCACGGACTTCGACTACGAGCTCCAGATGGCGCAGATGAATGGCAGCCTCACCGAGGTCGACACAATCTTCATCCCCACGACCCCCGAGTACTCGTTCCTCGCCTCGAGTCTGGTCAAGGAGGTTGCGAAGCACGGCGGCGATGTCTCCGGCCTCGTCCCCGACTTCGTTCTGGACAAGGTCAAAGCCAAGTTCGCGTAGCTCGCCCCAGCCCATCGGCTCACGAGGTTTCGATACGGGCTCGTCCCTCGCACTACTCGCTCGCTGCGCTCGCTGGGGGGACCCCCAGCCCTACTCAACCGCCGAGGAATATCGCTGGTTGAGTAGGAGGCCGCCCGCGGCCGACGTATCGAAACCCCGCGAGATGTCTCGCTAGCTCAACTCTGCGATCAGGGCTTCGGCGAGTGATCGTGCGGCGTCCGGGTCGACGTACGGGGGAGCGAGGCAACCGCTCTCCAGGTCCGCCAGCGAGACCCCGTCGGGCACGACGGCTATGCCACCGCGATCCGCGACGTGACGCGAGCGTTCGTGGACGATCAGCTCGTGCACTGCCCGCTGGCAGCCGTCGAGCTGCTTGATGTCGGCCAGCGCAACGACGACCGACTCCCAGAGCGCCTGACGATCGCCGTCAGAGAGCTCTGACTTCTGGAGGATCTCGCAGCGGTAGACGACACGGCGCAGCTCGAGCAGCACGCGGCTGCGATCCATTCCCTCGTCCATCGAAAAATGCTACGAGCACAGACAGGTTCGCCGTGGCGAAACGTCCGGATCAGTCGGGGAGGATCGGCATGGCATCTCGGTCGGGTCGACCGACCTGAACTGCCCTACGGAGCGACTTGGAACCGAACTTGTCGCGTATGGCGTCGACTGCGTCATCGATCGTGGCGCCGCCGACCACGTCGATCGGCAGGGCAAGCTGCATCGGGTTGTCATCGAGCGACCCAACCGAGACGCCGATCAGAGTGATGCCCTTCTCGGCGATGACAGCCGCGCGAGACGCGAGCAGCTGACGGGCAACATCGAGGATCGTCAGCGTATGGGCGGTGGGACGCGGCAACGTATGGGAGCTGGTCGAGCGGGTGAAGTCGCCGAAGCGCAGCCGGATGGTGACCGTGCTCCCCGTACGCCCGGCAGTTCGCATACGACCGGCCACGCGGTCGACCAGACCCAAGAGCGTCAGATCGAGCTCTGCCGCGGTGTGGTCGCCGCGGCCGATCGCGTGCTGGGCGCCCATCGAGCCACGGCGCTTGCCGGTGACGACCGGGCGAGGGTCACGGTTGTGCGCCAGCGCGTGGAGGTGATGCCCGCTGCCAGGACCGAGCAGCTGGACGAGCTCTCGCTCATACATTGCAGCGACGTCGCCGACCGTGTTGATGCGTGCTGCCCGCAGCTTGCTGGAGGTCACCTTGCCAACGCCCCACAGCCGCTCGACCGGCAGCGCGTGCAGGAACGAGAGCTCCTGCTCGATCGGCACCACGAGGAGGCCTTCGGGCTTGGAAACGGCGCTGGCGACCTTGGCGAGGTATTTCGTACGCGCGACACCGACCGAGATCGGCAACCCCACGCGATCCATCACGTCGATCCGCAGCTGGGCGGCGATCTCCGAAGGCAGCCCGCGGATGCGCCGCAACCCTCCGACCTCGAGGAACGCCTCGTCAATCGAGAGCCCTTCGACGATCGGCGTCGTGTCGTGGAAGACGTCGAACACGTCGCGGCTCGCCTGCGTGTAGGCGTGCATACGAGGCGGTACGACTATCGCGTCGGGACAGATGCGCAGCGCCTGGCGCCCGCCCATCGCCGTACGGACGCCGGCACGCTTGGCTTCATACGAAGCGGCCATCACGACGCCACCGCCGACGATGACCGGACGGCCCCGCAATAAGGGGTCATCACGCTGTTCGACCGAGGCGAAGAACGCGTCAAGGTCAGCGTGCAGCACGGTGCCCTCGGTCAACGTGCCGTCGCTCATGCCAGCATCGTGTCACTGAGGGCTGACAGAGGCGCGCGCCGATTCGCCTCCGTATGGCTTCGCGGGTTAGGATTCTCTTCGGCCTGCTTGCAGGTCGAAGATTTGTCGTGCATCTGGATGGATGGTCAAACGTGCTGTCGGGACCACTGGTTTTCGATACCCATGAGATGGGTCGCAAACCGGGCGCCGAACGTACTTTCACCGTCACGATAGAAGCACCGGCGGATTTGGGTTACGACGTCTACGGCGTGCCCGAGGGTTCTGCGGTGGAGATCGAGCTTCGGCTCGAAGCCATCATGGAAGGCATCCTGGCAACAGGGTCCGCCTCGGCGCGAGCAACAGGTGAGTGCGTACGGTGCCTGGAAGAGATCGACAACTTCGTTGCCATCGGTTTCCAGGAGCTTTACCTCTACGACGATGCACCCGAAGATCAGAAATCTGAAGACAGTTTCATCCTTGAGGACGAGCTACTCGACCTCGAAACCGCACTGCGGGACGCGGTGGTGCTTGCACTGCCGCACAACCCATTGTGTGGTCCGGACTGTCCGGGATTGTGTGCCGAATGTGGCGCTCGACTCGCGGACGATCCAGATCACACACACGGTGACGCGATCGACCCTCGTTGGTCGGCGTTGAGCCAGCTGGCGGACCAACCGGTCCGGGCAGCCGAGACATCAGAGTCGGGGAATGTTCCCGATGACAGCAAGGAGTAGATCGTGGCAGTCCCGAAGAGGAAGATGTCGCGCAGCAACACGCGCCACCGTCGTTCGCAGTGGAAGACCACCGCGACGCAGATCGTTGATTGCGTCAATCCTGCCTGTGACTCCAAGGTGCAGCCGCACCACGCCTGCACCAAGTGTGGACAGTACGGAGCTCGCGGCGAGAGCCGCCAGGTTCTCTGATCGCTGCGTCAGTCGACACTGACGCGCTCCGGGAGATCCTGGGAGTCCAGGATCTTGATCCCGGGCTCCTTCAGCATGCCCTGACGCACCGTTCATTCGCGTATGAGAACGGCGGCGTCCCCAACAACGAGCGCCTTGAGTTCCTCGGCGACTCGGTGCTCGGTCTTGTCGTGACCGACACACTTTTCACCAACCATCCCGATCTGCCCGAAGGCCAGCTGGCCAAGCTGCGCGCTGCTGTTGTCAGCGCCAAGGCCCTGGCTGTGGTCGCTCGTACGCTCGGCGTCGGCGATCACGTACGCCTCGGTCGTGGCGAAGAAGCCACCGGCGGGCGTGACAAGGCGTCGATCCTGTCCGACACCGTGGAGGCGCTGCTGGGAGCGATCTACGTGCAGTTCGGCATAGATCGCTCCGCCGAGGTCATCCACCGCATCTTCGATCCGGTGATCGCTGACGCAGCCAAGCTCGGCGCCGGCCTCGACTGGAAGACCTCGCTCCAGGAGATCGCCGCCAACAACGACCTCGGCGTACCGGAATACGCGCTCGACGGCACCGGGCCTGATCACGACAAGACGTTCACCGCCACCGTGAAGGTTGGCGAGCGCGTGTTTGAGGGCGGTACGGGTCCGTCCAAGAAGGAAGCCGAGCAGATGGTGGCCGAGATCGCCTGGCTTGCCATCACCCGCGACCTCGAAGCCAGTGCCTGAGCTTCCCGAAGTCGAGGTCGTCCGCCTCGGCATCAATGACCACGTCGTCGGTCGCACCATCACGGAGGTCAAGGTTTTCGACGTGCGCTCCGTACGTCGACACCTCGCTGGTCCGGCTGACTTCATCGCGCGACTCGAGGGTCGTACGGTGCTCGGCGCTGCCCGTCGAGGCAAGTACCTCTGGATGCAGCTCGACCATGGCGACGCCGTCCTGTGCCACCTGGGCATGAGTGGCCAGTTCCTGATCGCCAATGCCGGTGACGAGCCGCCGCGGCACCTTCGCGTCTTGCTGAGTCTTGACGACGGACGTGAGCTGCGGTTCGCAGACCAGCGCATCTTCGGAGGTATGTCATTCAGCGAGGACGGCGCCGAGCTGCCCGACGAGATCGCCCATATCGCTCGCGATCCGCTCGACCCGATCTTCGATCCGGACGAGTTCGCATCGCGTCTCCGCAAGCGCGAGACAGGCGTGAAACGGGCGATCCTCGACCAGACCCTGATCTCCGGTGTCGGCAACATCTACGCCGACGAAGCGCTCTGGCGTACGCCGCTGCACTACGCCCGGAACACTCGGCACCTCAAGATGCGCGAGGTCGAGGCGCTGCTCGACAACATCAAGCAGGTCATGCTCGAGGCACTCGAGCAGGGCGGAACCTCGTTCGATGCGCTCTATGTCAACGTGAACGGCACGAGCGGCTACTTCGATCGCTCGCTGCATGCGTACGGCCAGGAGGGCAAGCCCTGCCAGCGCTGCGGAACACCGATGCGCCGCGATGCGTTCATGAACCGCTCGTCCTACTGGTGCCCGTCCTGCCAGCCTCGCCCGCGCAACGGCAAGTTCTGACAATCTCGCTGGTTGAGTGGCGAGGAACGAGCGTATCGAAACCTCGTGAGACGAACTGCTCGGGCGAGTCTGGAAGGTCACCAGGTTTCGATACGTCGGCCGCGGGCGGCCTCCTACTCAACCACCGAGAGGGTTATAGCCTGTCGCCGTGCCCGTCACTCTGCAGCCGATGTCTCCCGAGCGATACGTCTCGTGGAACGAACGGCTGATCGTCGAGTACGCCAAGGAGAAGGTCGGCTCCGGCAACTGGCCGGCCGAAGGTGCCGTCGAGCGCTCGGCGAAGGAGAACGCGCGGGACCTGCCGCAAGGACTCGACACCCTTGGCCACGACATCTTCGTGAGTCTCGCCGATGGCGAGGAGGTCGGCGTGCTGTGGCTGTTCACGGATCCGGTGCTCAAGACGCCCGAGACGATGATCTACGACATCGAGATCGCCGAAGCGCACCGTGGCAAGGGCCTCGGTCGCGAGCTGCTCACGGCGGCCGAAGAGTGGTGTGCCGACCACAGCATCGGGCTGCTCAAGCTCCACGTGTTCGCCAAGAACACCACCGCCATCAGCCTGTATGAGTCCACGGGCTTGGAGGCGACCAATATCAACATGGCGAAGATCATTCGATGACCGACGCACCATATGGCGACGAGGCACGCGTTCGATTTGTGGACGAGCCACCTAAGCGGGCCGGCCGTACGCCGTTCGAGCGCGATCGCGCTCGAGTCGTCCACTCGGCAGCGCTGCGCCGTCTCTCGGCCAAGACCCAGGTCATGGGTGCTGGTTTCGACGACTTCGTACGCAATCGGCTGACGCACTCGCTCGAGGTCGCGCAGGTCGCCCGTGAGCTCGGCAAGGCGCTCGGCTGCGATCCCGACATCGTCGACTCGGCAGCTCTTGCTCACGATCTGGGTCATCCGCCGTTCGGCCACAACGGGGAAGTCGCCCTCGACGAGGCAGCGCAGGCATGTGGCGGTTTTGAGGGCAACGCCCAGACGCTCCGCATTCTCAGCAGGCTCGAGTCCAAGGCCTTCGCGACCGATGGCACGAGCGTGGGACTCAACCTGACTCGCGCAACGCTGTCAGCCTGCGTGAAGTACCCGTGGGCTCGCGGCCAGGCGCCCGACGAAAGCGCGAAGTTCGGTGCGTATGCCGACGACATGCCGGTTTTCGAGTGGCTGCGCGAAGGTGCGCCCGAGAAGCGCCGCCCCATCGAGGCCCAGGTCATGGATCTCGCGGATGACATCGCGTACTCGGTGCATGACGTTGAGGACGGCGTCGTCGGTGGATGGTTCGCGTTGGGTACGGGCGAGCTCGACCGCGCTGCGATCCATGATGTCGCCCGCGACTGGTACGACTCCGACGCAACTGACGTTCGACTCGATGCCGCATCGCTCAGGCTGCAGGAGATGCCTGAATGGCCGACCTCCCGCTTCGACGGCAGCCGCGCCGAAGGGGCCGTGCTCAAGAGTCTCACCAGCGCGCTGATTGGCCGCTTCGCCAACGCTGCCGAGCATGCGACGAAGGACCAATGGGGCGAGGGACCGCTCATACGGTTCGACGCCGACCTCGAGGTGCCCGCTGACACCCGTGACGAGATCACCGTGCTCAAGTCGATTGCCGCGCACTACGTCATGCGATCCGACGACCGGGTCGGCCCACAAGGTCGTCAGCGCGAGCTGCTCCACGCCCTCGTCGAGGTGCTGGATCGCGGCGAGGGGCGCGACCTCGAGCCCGAGTTCGCGGCCGATTTCCAGCGTGCCGAAGACGATGCCGGCAGGCGCCGTGCCCTCATTGACCAGGTGGCCAGCCTCACGGATGTCTCCGCCCGCGCGTGGGGTTTGCGCCTCCTCAACTGACCGGGTCATACGAGTGGGTGGAGCCGACTAACATTCACCACATGCCAGGGCGGATCAAGGACGAGGATATTCAGCTCGTCCGCGAGCGCGCCCGCATCGACGAGGTCATCGAGCAATACGTCACCCTCCGCAACGCCGGCGGCAACCGCATCGGCCTGTGCCCGTTCCACGACGAGAAGTCGCCGTCGTTCAACGTCCGACCGGTGCAGGGGTTCTATCGCTGCTTCGGTTGTGACGCATCCGGCGACGTCTACAAGTTCCTGATGGAGATCGAAGGCCTCACCTTCGTCGAGGCCGTCGAACGCCTGGCCGCCAAGTACGGCATCACGCTGCGCTACGAGGACGGCGACGCCGGGCCTCGCCGCGACCCGCAGCAGCGCAACCGCCTGCTGGAGGCGCACCGTGAGGCGGGCGCGTTCTACGCCACCGCCCTGCAGTCGTCGACTGATGCCGAGGTCGGCCGCCAATTCGTGAAGGATCGTGGCTTCGACCAGGCAGCCGCCGAGGTCTTTGGCATGGGATTCGCACCGCGCGGGGGAGAGGCGCTCGTTGCCCACCTCAAGGCCAAGGGATTCACCGACGACGAGCTCACGATTGGTGGTCTCGCCGCCAAGGGCAATCGCGGCCTGTACGACCGGTTCCGCGGCCGGCTGCTCTGGCCGATCCGCGAGATGACCGGCGAGATCATCGGCTTCGGCGCGCGCCGAATGTTTGACGACGACCGGGTCGAGGCCAAGTACCTCAACACCTCAGAGACGCCGATCTACAAGAAGAGCCAGGTCCTCTACGGACTCGACATGGCTCGCAAGGCGATCTCGTCATCGAGTCAGGCAGTCATCGTCGAGGGCTACACCGACGTCATGGCTTGCCATCAAGCTGGCGTGATGACCGCCGTAGCCACCTGTGGCACGGCATTTGGCGAGGATCACGCCCGCGTGATGCGTCGCCTGATGCTCGACCACGATGCGTTCCATGGTGAAGTCATCTTCACCTTCGACGGTGACGAAGCCGGGCAGCGTGCGGCTCTCAAGACGTTCAGCGGCGACCAGCAGTTCGTCGCGCAGACTTACGTAGCGGTTGAGCCCCGCGGGATGGATCCGTGCGACCTGCGCCTCGCCGATGGTGACGCCGCCGTACGTGAGCTCGTTGCGTCGCGCATCCCGCTCTACCGCTTTGTGCTCGACAACATGCTCGGCAAGTACGACCTCGACCGTGGCGACCAGCGCGTCGACTCCGTACGCGAGGCGGTCTCGCTCGCTTCGGCGATCCGCGACAAGTCCAAGGTCGACGAGCTCCTCCGCGAGATCTCCGGTCGCGTTGGTGTCGACATCGAGCAGGTACGCGCAGAGCACCGCAAGCGTGCGGCCGCACCCAAGGTTGCGCCGACGACCACCACCCGTCCGACGGCGACTCAGCCGACGAACGACCTTCCGCCGGTTGAGGTGTCGAGCTTCGGTGGCCCGCAGTTCTTCGACGAGCGCGAAGCCCTCAAGGCGATCGTCCAGCACCCGCACCTCGCCAAGGAGCTCGCGGAGGGCCTCGACGCGAACGACTTCACGCATCCGATCTCGCAGGAGCTGTGGGGCTTCATCCAAGCCATGCCGTGGCCCGATGCACCCGACTCCAACTGGCTCCCCAAGCTGTCCGACTCGGTGGCCAGCGATGAGCTCAAGCGCGTACTCGCCGTTGCCGCGGTCGAGCCGATGCGAGCGGGGGAGAGCAACACCAGTGCCGTCGTAGAGTCCGTCATCCTGCGGCTCCAACTGCTCACGACAGCTCGCCGGATCAACGAGGTCAAGTCCAAGCTGCAGCGCACCAACCCGATCGATGAGGCCGAGTCCTACAACCGCATGTTCGGTGAGCTCATCGCGCTCGAGCAGCAGCACCGCACCCTGCGCGACCGCTCAATCGGCATCCCCACCCTCTAGCTCACTAGGCCACGTCCACAGCCCTTACGAGGGCGTCACACCACCGCGTGCGTACGGCGGACTCTGGCGTCATGGACGCCTTCATCAAGAGCCTGCTCGCCCAACCCCAGCTCGCCGTCGCGGACGAGCAGTCACTCGCACGCAGAGCGCGTTCTGGTGATCCCATAGCTCGTGACGAGCTCATCACCGCAGGAATGCGAGCGGTGGCGCTTCGGGCGATGCTTCACGGATTCAGGGGCGACGAGATGCGCGATGCTGTTCAGTCCGGCGCTCTGGGCCTGATCCGAGCTGTCGACCGCTTCGATCCCGATTGTGGCGCGCGCCTTTCGACCTACGCGTGGCACTGGATCGGCTCGGCCATGAAGCAGGAGCGCCGCGACGACCCACTCAACGCCGGTGACGTATTGTTCGCCGAGGACTCTGTCAGTGATGGTCACGAGCTCCTCCTGGGACTTCCGGACGAGCTCGCCGAAGTCGTTCGCCTGCGCTACGGATTGGGTGGTCCGGATGCGGCTCCGATGACGCTCAATGAAGTCGCGCACACCTGCGACCTGACCATCGCGCAAGTCAGGCAGCGGGAGGCGAAGGCGATGCGGCATCTGCGCGTGGGACTTGCTAAGGTTGTGCACCGTGCTCCACACCGTGGGGCCGATCCCCTGTAGCTCAATTGGCAGAGCAGCCGACTGTTAATCGGCAGGTTATTGGTTCGAGTCCAATCGGGGGAGCAAGACAGCAACGGCGCCGAAGTTTCGGCGCCGTTTCGCCATTCTCATCAAGCTAGTCACCCCACGACATTGAGAACACCTCGAACGGTGCTGCGTGGGTGACACCGAGGCGTGATCCGGTCGGCCGCGACATACCTTCCAGGAACTCAGCGGGATCGAAGTGCTCCCAGCCCAAGCCGTCGATGTACGCCTTGTGCGCCATCAGGGACGCGACACCACGATCGAACGTCTCGGTGGTGTCGACTCCATGTTTGCTGTCGGGCGAACCCGCAGCCCAGACCTGCTTAACGCCGCCCCACGGCTCCAGGCCGTCGACCAGCTGCTCCGAGAAGATCCAGCGGTTGCCCGCGTCGCTGACGGCGTTGAGCGAGGCCTTGCCGACGGCGATGTGATCGGCCTGATTGGGCATTGAGCCGCCCCAGGTCTCGCGGAAGTTGTTGGTGATCACGATCTCCGGCTTGTGCTTGCGAATGACCTCAGCGATGGACCGTCGCAGCGGTACGCCGTACTCGATGATTCCGTCGGGCAGGCCGAGGAACTCGACGGCATCGACACCGACGAGCTTGGCCGACTCGATCTGCTCGCCGATGCGTACCTCGCGTGCCTGATCGGGTGTCATCCCGTCGATCCCGGCCTCGCCGCTGGTCACCATGCAATAGACGACGGTCTTGCCTTGATCGGTCCAGCGGGCGACAGCAGCGGCCGCTCCGAACTCGACATCATCAGGATGCGCGACGACAACAAGGGCGGACTCCCAGCTCTCATCAACGGGTTCAAGGGGATGAGGGTTCATACGGCTAGGCTAATCCCGCATTCCCTCGGGGAGGTAGCTCAGCTGGTTAGAGCAGGGGACTCATAATCCCTGGGTCGCGGGTTCGAGCCCCGCCCTCCCTACAAACATTGCCGAAGGTCAGTGCTTCGCAGGACCATCGCTCACAGGGCCGTCACACTCGGCGATGAGCTCCCGCGGGATGGCGGCCTAGGAGCATCGAGGCCACGCCAGCCACGATGAGTCCCGTGCCGGCTATCCAGAGGCCAAAGGCCGGTCCACCTGTGTCGGGAAGGCCGAAGTCCTGACCCGAGGTGTCGCCATCAGCAAGGGCGCCATCCGTCCCGTCAGCATCAGTCGCGTCTGAGTCGCCACCATCTGCTTCAGTGTCGGATCCGTCTGAACTGTCCGCGTCTGCACCGTCTGCGTCTGCAGCGGCGTCTACGTCTCCTGTGGCATCGACGTCAGCATCAGTTCCGTCGGTGTCTGTGCCATCGGTTCCGTCGCCCTCGTCGTCGCCTGTCACGGCACCACAAGCAGGTAGCAGGAACGTGTTGTTGTCGAGGGTGACGGCGGCGTTCTGGGCGAGGAGTCGGCCGATGAAGTCCGCGCCCGACTGGGCGACGATCGCGTTCTCCGCCAGGAGTGTGCCTTGGAACGCGGCGTTGGTCCCGATGGTCGCGTCTTCGCTGACCTGCCAGAAGATGTTGCACGGATTGGCGCCGTTGATGAGAGCAACAGTTGAGCCCGACTCCATCGTCAACGAGGAGCCGACTTGGAATATGAAGACCGCTGCGGGGTCGTTCTCGGCGTCGAGGGTGACTGTGCCGTTCTCGGCAAGGTTGAGTGCCGAGCTGGCGGTATGCACGCCGGCAAGCAGTGTGAGGGTGTCGAGCTGCGCTCCAAGAGCGTTCGAGGAAGGCGCGCCGGCTGCCGCGTCGTAGGCGATCAGGTTGTCGGCTTGAGCTTGCTGTGCGACTGCGTCGTCCTTGTGGAGACTGCCGGTCGCAGGGGGGATCCAGCTGATCCCGGCGTCGCCTGTGATGGTGTCTGTAGGTGATGTGCCGACATCGCCGCGAACTGAGGCGTCAACGGTCTGGATGGTGGTCGACCCGGTGTTGGTCACGCCCGCGCCGGCCAGGACAGCAAACTGTTCTGACGTGCCGAGCGGTACCGCTGTTGCGGCGTGTGCGACCGATCCGAATGAGACAGCGGCGGTGATGAGGCCGCTGGCGAGTGCGATGGCGACGAAGGCCTTGGACTTGCCTCTACGTGCGTCGGGAGTGTTCACGAGGGATCCTTCGAGGAGGGTCCGCAGCGTTTCATACTGCGGTGGTCGTCGGCAGAGTGCAACGGCATGCCGAGCGGATCAATGATGGGATTCCTCAGCGCGGGAAACCAGCAGACATTTTCCAAGGGCCTGAGGGTGCTGGCGCGCTTAGTGCCGACCACCTAGGTGTGGCCTTGTCTGTTGAGTCGGGCTTCTACCCCTGAAGCCGACTCAACTCGCGCTGACGATGTCTGGATCGGCACCGTCGCCGTGTCGTGGAGCGGAGCCAGTGAGACGGCGCTCACATTCATGCTAGCCCGGACTCGACCTGACCGCAGCCGGACGTTACGGCCCGCCTTCAACCGGCTGCAATGACACGGAGTGCGGGACGCGAGCCATTACGTGGGTTGCAACGTACGGTCTTTTGGTCGCGGGATCGAGGCCCTCCCTACTACGCCGGCGTCACATGCCTTCGGATAGCGCCAGGATGTTGCCCTCGGAGTCCTTGAACCAGGCGGCGCGTCCATTCTCGTCTGCTACGACGCCGTTCACGGTCTTGAGGCCCGGGAAGTCGTACTCCTCGAACTCGACACCTCTGCTCCGCAGATCGGCCATCTCGCTGTCGAGATCGTCCGTGACCCACGTGGCCGCAGTATTTTGCGCGGTGCCGGCGAAGCTCGTCTCGTACAGCAGGAACTTCGAGTCCTTGACCTTGTAGATCAGGCCTTCGTCGCGCTCTTCCTCAGGCTTGAGTCCGAGCTTGTCCTCGTAGAACTCCCGTGCCCGGCCGAGGTCGGAGGCAGGTATGACGGCGTAGATTTCAAGATTGCTCAACATGGCTTCTCCTCGAGTGAAACCCCGTTTTCGAAGGTACGCCGCTTGGTCATCGAAGGAAATAGTCGAGAGGTACGCGGTTCCCCGGACATGCGAACGCGGCGCACCCAGGAAGGATGCGCCGCGTTCGATCAATCACTCAGGACGGGGGATGTCTCCACGCCAGGCGCCGGTCTCCTGACCGCCGCGAGACTCGATGAACTTCTTGAAGTTCGCGACGTCACCCTTGACCCGGCGGTCGATGATGCCAGCCTTGTCGCCGACCTCTTCAATAAATCCCTCGGGGTCGATGGTCATCTGGACGGTGACCTTCGTCTTGTTGTCGTCCAGGCGGTGGAATGTGACGACTCCGGCGTGCTCGGGTCCGTCGTCGGACTTCCAGGCCACCCGCTCATCGGGATGCTGCTCGGTGATCGTCGCGTCGAACTCGCGTTTCACCGGGCCGACCTTCGTGACCCAGTGCAGGTGCTTGTCGTCTGACTGCCGCACCTCTTCGACCCCTTCCATGAACTCCGGGAACGACTCGAACTGCGTCCACTGGTTGTAGGCGGTCCGTACGTCGACATCGACGTCCACTGATTCGGTGATGGTGCTCATACGATCTCCTTCACGTTCGGGGGTATGCCTACGACGTACCCGATTCGAGCGAGACCACACGCGTGGGCGTGGGATAGCGTCGGCGTGTGGAGAAAGCGCCGGCGTCGCGGGGGCGCTAGAGGCCGAAGGTCGCGCGCTCTTCCTCGCGTACGAGGTCGGTGAGCTCGGGGTTCTCGCGGATCACTGGCGGGACGAACGGGCAATAGGGGAGGACCGTCCCACCGCGCTCGGAGATCTGGACGAGGGCATCGCGTACGAGCTCATGGCCCAACCCGTTGCCCTCGAACTGAGGATAGATGCGGATGTGCGGAAGGGCGTATTCGTCGCCGTCCTTGCGGTAGTCCAGGAAGCCGGCGAGCTCACCGTCGACCTCGATCTCGAAGCGGGAACGCTCGGGGGCGTCCTGCACAGTCGTGGTCATCCGACATTCCTCTCACGGTGGATGTTGTCCCTAGCCGCTGCGATGCGTCACAATGGTTGCAGGTGCTCCCAAGACGCTGGGGAAGGCGACACTAGGGAGGCACCCAAAATGGCTGTATCGAATCAAGACATGTCTTCGCCGACCACCCCGACCCGGGGTGTGCTTTTCGTGCACTCAGCTCCGTCTGCGCTGTGCCCTCACGTCGAATGGGCAGCCGCTGGTGTGCTCGGCGGAACTCCTGACATTGCCTGGGTTCCCCAGCTCGCCGATCCCGGTACGTACCGTGCTGAGTTGTCCTGGCAGGCCGCCGCCGGTACGGGTGCCGCTCTCGCCTCAGCTCTTCGCGGCTGGGAGAAGCTCCGCTTCGAAGTCACCGAGGAACCGACCGCACGCTCCGAAGGTGCGCGATTCTCGTACACCCCGAAGCTCGGCATCTTTCACGCACTGACCGGGCTGCACGGCGACATCCTCATCCCAGAGGACCGCATCAAGGCCTTCCGGGTAAAGACCGCGCTCGGTGAGATCACGATGGACGAGGCGCTGGACGGCCTCCTGGGTGTTGCCTGGGATGCCGAGCTGGAACCCTTCCGTCACGCCGGTGACGGTGCTCCAGTCCGCTGGCTCCACAAGGTCATCTAGCCGATTTCGACAGCGATCGAAGGCGAGGACTTGTTGGACTCCTCGTGGAACAGGCGGAACTCACGCTTGCCCGTACGCGACGTGTAGATCTCGGTCGCGAACGTACCGCCGCCCCTGGTCTTGGTGTCGACCGGGAAGTCGTCCCAGCCGCTGCCGGGATCCTTGACCTGAACCTGAAGCGTCGCCCCGGAGCCAAGCTCCGGGAACGCGCCCTCGAGCCGGAAACGCTCGCCAGGGGACACCCGGGTGCTGGACGCCCGGATCGTCGGCTCCTGGGTGGGCTCGCCCTCGGTCTCTTCGGGGGCGGGGGTTGTCGGGGCAGTCGTGGTGGGTGCTTCGGTCGTCGTGACGCTCAATGGCGGCAGGTCGGCCGCGCCCAGACCCGTCGCGCCGATCACCGCAGCACTGCCGAGGCCGATCAGGACGCCTAGGCCTGCACCGATGATCGCCATCCAGGTCGCAAACCGACCGGCGACGCGTACCTTCTCGCCATCGACGTGGCGCCGCTCCCGTGCAGCCTCGTAGGAGCGCACGGGCGCCGGTTCAGCAGCCGGGGCCGGTCTAGTCGGAGGAGCGAGCTTGGCGGGTACTGCAGGCGCGCTCGAGCGAGCCACGGAGCCGTCGTGGTGGACGACGGCGTTGACGGCGCTCTTGACCGTCGTGAATCCGTCGATCGCGTCGTCGGAGAGGTAGAGGTCGAAGCGTCGCCCGAGCTCCTCGCCGATCTCGACCATCGTGATCGAGTCGACACCAAGCTCCTTGAGCTCGGTGTCGAGCTGAACAGCCTCAGGCTCACACCCCTGCACTGCGGCCAGGATGTCGGCGAGTTCTGCGAGTACGTTTCTGGGAGCCGGCACGCCCCGAGTCTATGTTGCGTGTGGAGGGTCACGTGCGCATCTATAGGGGTTCACCGTTTGGATGCTCCCTGGCCACCTTAGGATTAGGCGATGGAGACGCTTGGCGAAGTCCAGTACCTCACCGTTCACGGTTACCGTCGCGCGTTCCGCATCTCCGGATCCGGCCCCACCCTGCTGCTCCTTCACGGGCTGGGATGCGATTCATCGACCTGGGTCGACGTCATCCCTGCGCTGTCGAAGCACTTCACGGTCATCGCTCCTGACCTGCTCGGTCATGGCGAGTCCGACAAGCCCAACGCCGACTACTCGCTCGGCGGCTACGCCAACGGCATGCGGGACCTGCTGACTGTCCTCGGCGTCGACAAGGTGACCGTGGTCGGTCACAGCTTCGGTGGCGGCGTGGCCATGCAGTTCGCCTACCAGTTCCCCGACCGCACCGAGCGCGTCATCCTGGTCTCGACCGGCGGCCTCGGCAAGGAAGTCACCCCGCTCATCCGCTTCCTCACGGTGCCGGGCAGCGGCGCAGTGCTGGCGGCCGCGACGTTCAAGCCATGGCGTCCCGTCGTGGCCGGCGCCCTGCGGGCCCTCGCCAAGTCACCGCTCAGCGCCACTCGCGACCTCGACGAGGTCGCGAGCATCTACGAGTCGTTGGGCGACCCGGCGACTCGTACGGCCGTCCAGCGTGTCACCAGCCATGTCCTCAACTGGCGTGGCCAGTTTGTCACGATGACCGATCGCAGCTACCTCGCGCGATTGATGCCGGTGCTCGTCGTATGGGGCCGCCAGGACATGGTCATCCCGTCGGCGCACGCCGACCTGGCACCCACGCACGAGATGTCAGACGTCCACGTGCTCGAGAACTCCGGACACTTCCCGCACAAAGATCACCCGAAGGACTTCGTACGGATCGTCACCAAGTTCATCACCGACAACGAGCCGGCTCACTATCACCGGGGCAAGTGGCGTGCGCTGCTTCGCCGCGGCGACCAGTTCGAGCTCGAGAGCGTTCCGACCGGTGCCGAAGCGGCTGTTCAGCCCGCGATCAGCTAACTGGTTCGGGAGCCGGATCGGGATCTGCGATTTCCGCCTTCGAGGCGATCTCGCGCTCACGCTCGGGGCTTCTTCGCCGTCGCCCACGATTGCCTGATGCCCATGCGCCGATCGACACCGACAGCCAACCGATGAGCAGACCCGCGACGTCATCCGGGATGTAGTGCCAACCGAAGTAGATCGTGGCGAGAATCGTCATGACCAGGAACGCCCAGGAGAGGACGCGAATCGCGAGCCTCTGGCCGGTGCGCTCGAAGAAGAGGCACGCCGTGAAGACCACGGACACATGGAGCGAGGCGAAACCGGCGATGCCGTACGTGGAGCTGCCGCCCGGATCTTCCTTGAATCCCGCGCCGGCACGAAACAGTGACCGCTGGAGTGCCGTCACGCCGGTGACCGGGAGATCCTGGAACATCGATGACTGCGCGAACGCCGGGCCGAGAGTCGGCAGCGAGTAGTAGCTGACGACGCCGAGCACCCAGTTGAGGCTCAGCGCGGTCGCGTACCAAGCCCCGAGTGAGAGGTCTTTGCCCCACACGAGGAACGCGCCGAGCGTCAGCGGGATGAGCGGCAGGTAGGCGACGTACGCCGTGGCGAGCACTTGGGCCGCGATGCCGGTGCCGAGGAAGTTGTGCAGCACTTCGGCGGGGTTGTGGCCGAAGAAGAGGTAGTGGTCGAACCGGAGCATGTCCCGGTCGAACAGGACACCCTCACGGATCAGTGGGAGGTCGCTCTTGAGGTTGCGGTAGCTGACGTAGCAGACGTAGAACGTGATAAGGCCGGTCGCGATGTAGCCGACACGTTTGAGGCTCCAGTCGGTCCGGATGATGTCACGGAACGCTTCAGAGACGCCGCGGAATCCCTTGCGCCAGCCGCGGCGAATCGCGACAGGGAAGACGCCCACGGCGAAGAACAGCAGGCCGATCACGGGTAGGCGTACGTACGCGGGACCGAGGAATCCATCCGGGTCGCGCAACTTCACGCCGAGCTGCTGCGACGCGATGAATGCGGTGAGACCTACAACGATGGAAAGGCATACGCCAAAGGTGTAGGGCCAACGTCGCATGGCGTTCATTCTAGAGGTGGACCCTTAAGGCGAGATGAGGGCCATCTCCCCGTAAGACACGCCCTAGGCGTCCCCGCCTTCCTGTGGCACTCCGGTGACGGCCGTCGGGTCGTCGATGCGGAACCGCATGAATGCGTCGCGGGCCGTCTCGGGAGCGACCAGGCCGCGGTGAGAGAGGCTCTGCAGGACGCTCACGACGATCGACTCGGCATCGACCTGGAACGTACGCCGGGCCGCTGCGCGGGTGTCCGCGAAGCCGAAGCCATCGGTGCCGAGCGACTGCCACGGACCGGGCACCCAACGGGCGATCTGGTCAGGCACGGCGCGCATGTAGTCGCTGACCGCCACGGTCACGGCAGACGTGTCCATCAGCTTGACGGTGACGTACGGCATGCGGCTGTACTCGCCGGGGTTGTTGAGGTTCCAGCGCTCAGCCTCGACTGCGTCACGCGCCAGCTCGTTCCAGGACGTCACAGACCACACGTCGGCGGGCACGCCGTACTCCGTGGCGAGGATCTCCTGCGCCTTGAGCGCCCACGGCACTGCGACGCCGGATGCCATGATGCGCGCGGTCGACTCGCCGCTCAGCGCCTTGCGGTAGAGGTAGGTGCCCTTGAGCAGTCCCTCGACATCGAGGTCTTCCGGCTGTGGCGGCTGTACGTACGCCTCGTTGTAGACCGTCAGGTAGAAGATGATGTCCTCGCCGTGCGGCTTGGTGTCCGTCGTGCCATACATGCGCTCAAGGCCGTACTGGACGATGTGGCTGATCTCGAAACCGAACGCCGGGTCGTAGTGCACGACGGCGGGGTTGGTCTGCGCGATCAGCGGGGAGTGGCCGTCGGCGTGCTGCAAGCCCTCGCCGGTGAGCGTCGTACGACCGGCGGTGGCGCCGATCAGGAAGCCGCGTGCCAGCTGGTCGGCCATGGCCCAGATCGAGTCGGCGGTCCGCTGGAACCCGAACATCGAATAGAACATGTAGATCGGGATCATCGGTTCGCCGTGCGTGGCGTACGCGCTGCCAGCGGCAGTGGCTGACGCCATCGCGCCGGCCTCGCTGATGCCTTCGTGCAGGAGCTGGCCCTGGACGGACTCCTTGTAGGCGAGCAGCAGCTTGCGGTCGACGGCGTCGTACGTCTGGCCGGCCGGGTTGTAGATCTTGGCCGACGGGAACATCGAGTCCATGCCGAACGTGCGGTACTCGTCAGGTGCGATCGGGACGATGCGCTGACCGATCTCCGGGTCCTTCATCAGGTCACGCAGCAGACGTACGAATGCCATCGTCGTCGCGATCTGCTGCTTGCCCGAACCCTTCTTGAGCTCGTCGTACATCGAGTCCTCGGGCAGCTTGATGCTGACGGGGCTGACGACGCGCTTCGGCAGGGATCCGCCGAGAGCGTCGCGGCGAGCCTTCATGTACTGGATCTCTTCGCTGTCGTTGCCCGGGTGATAGAACGGCGCGATGTCGGCGCCGTCGATCTGGTCGTCAGAGATCGGGATGTTGAGGCGATCTCGGAAGCCCTTGAGGTCGTCCTTGGTCAGCTTCTTCATCTGGTGCGTCGCGTTGCGTCCCTGGAACGACTCGAGGAGCCAGCCCTTGATGGTGTGCGCGAGGATCACGGTCGGCTGGCCGGTGTGCTTCTGAGCTGCCTCAAATGCGGCGTAGACCTTGCGGTAGTCGTGGCCGCCGCGGGGGAGGCGCTCGATGTCCTCGTCCGACAGGTGCTCGACCATCTTCTGCAGCCGCGGGTCGGGGCCGAAGAAGTTCTCGCGGTTGTAGGCGCCCGACTCGACCGACAGCGTCTGGAACTCCCCGTCGGGCGTGCGGTTCATCTGATTGACGAGCGCGCCGTCGGTGTCTCGGGCGAGCAGATCGTCCCACTCGCGACCCCACACGACCTTGATGACGTTCCAGCCGGCGCCGCGGAAGAACGACTCCAGCTCCTGGATGATCTTGCCGTTGCCGCGTACGGGTCCGTCGAGCTGCTGCAGGTTGCAGTTGATGACGAACGTGAGGTTGTCGAGCTCTTCGCGGGCAGCAACACCGATCGCGCCGAGCGACTCGACCTCGCCCATCTCGCCGTCGCCGAGGAACGCCCATACGTG
>JBBSJW010000031.1:0-34940 GCA_038256885.1 Propionibacteriales bacterium | reverse complement strand
AGCTTCCATCCGGAGATCTAGCAGGCGTCACGCTTGACGGCAACGACCCTACGTCCAGCGGTGATGTAGGCCGCCGAGTCCTTGATGGACTGGCGAACGCGTGGCTTGATCGAGCTCGACGCGTCGTCGGCTGCAGCGATGATGCCGTCGAGGTCCCCGAACTCGTTGAGCAGCACGGCGGCGGTCTTGTCACCGATGCCCGGCACACCCGGAATGCCATCCGACGGGTCGCCGCGCATCACGGCGAAGTCGACGTACTGGGAGGCGTCAATTCCATAGCGCTCGCGCATCCAGGCGTTGTCGACGAGATCGGGATTGCCGACGCCGCCGCGCGATGTATAGATGACGCGTATGGAACGTTCGTCGTCGACGAGCTGGAACAGGTCGCGGTCGCCGGTGACCACGTCCACCGGCCCATTCCAGTGGTTGCTGAGCGTGCCGATGATGTCATCTGCCTCGGCACCGGCCGCACCGATCACCGGGATGCCCAGGAGCGCAAGTGCCTCGGCGATCAGCGGAACCTGAGGGCCGAGGAGCCCTTCGGTCGTGTCGCCCTCGGCGCCGTCCTCGCCGAGGCGGTGGGTCTTGTAGGTGTCCATGAGGTCGACGCGCCATTGCGGGCGCCAGTCGTCGTCCCAGCACGCCACGATCGCGGAGGGCTTGAACTCGGTGCTGAGCGTCGCGACGAAGTCCAACATGCCTCGCAGGGCATTGACGACCGTGCCGTCGGGAGCCTTCAACGAGTCGGGCACTCCGAAGAACGCCCGAAAGTAGAGGCTTGCACTGTCCAGGAGAAGTAGTCGTCCGTTGGGCATGCTCCGACCCTACTCAGGTCGCAGGCTGGTCGTCCTCATCGATCTTCCGCTGCTGGCTCTCGCGGTACGCCCGCCGCTGTTCCTCGGCGCGCTCACGGAACTTCCGCTGGAAGTCCTCGTCATCTTCCCGGATCGAAGACGGATGCCGAATGGGTCGATCACGGTCGGAGACGACCGGACCGTAGGTGCCTTTGTACGGCATGGAGGGTGATGCCTGCGGCCTGCCTGCCACCAACCACGCAATCGACCCGACAAATGGCAGGAAGATGATCAGCACGACCCATATCACCTTGCCAAGGTTGCGGACTGATCCGTCGTCGGTGGTGATGGCGTCGATCAGACAGAAGATCCAGAGGCCGAGAACGAGGAGCCCGACGATCCCATTCATGTAGAGCACAGCGCATCTCCTGCCGGGACCTGAGTTGCCAAATCATGGCACCCCTCGGAGGTCATGCGCAGTCGAATGGCGACAGCGATCGGCGGTGGGTCAGGCGCAACAGGATCGCACTCGCAGCTACTTCAGGCCCGCCGGTATCGTTCCAGCGTGAGCAGATGGCGCAAGGCACAGGCACTGGCAGCTTCCGAGGGTATTGATGCCCTCCTCGTCACTCCCGGCGCAGATCTGCGCTACTTGACGGGCTACTCAGCACTTCCGCTGGAGAGGTTGACCTGCCTCGTCCTGCCCGCGCACGGCGATCCGACGCTGATCGTCCCGGCTCTCGAGGCGGCTGCCGCGCGGGTCTCTGGCAATGACGTTGCGATTGCCTCCTGGACCGAGACCGAGGATCCCTTCGCCCTGGTCACAGACCTGGTGGGCGACGCCCTGACGATCGGGCTCGACGACCGCATGTGGGCGTCGAGAGTCTTCGCGCTGAAGTCAGCCCTTCCAAACGCGCGCCAGGTTCTTGCCGGACCACTCGTGCAAGAACTGCGTATCCGCAAGGAAGCCGACGAGATCGCGGCACTGCGAGAAGCAGGCCGGGCAATCGACCGCGTACACGCGCGTATGGGGGAGTGGCTCCGTCCCGGACGCACCGAACGCGAGGTCGGAGCGGATATTGCCCGCGCAATCATCGATGAAGGTCATGAGACGGTCGACTTCGTCATCGTCGGCTCGGGCCCCAACGGCGCGTCGCCGCACCACGAGCTCTCAGATCGGATGATCGAAGAAGGCGACCCGGTCGTCATCGACATCGGTGGCACCAACCACGCGGGCTACTGCTCCGACTCGACCCGCAACTACCTCGCCGGGGGTGCTGTTCCGGCCGAGTACGCCGAGTTCTACGGCATCCTGCAGGCTGCTCAACGGGCGCAGCTCGACTACGCCAAGCCGGGCGTCACCGCCGAGTCCGTCGACGCCGTCGGCCGCGCGATCATCGCCGAGGCCGGATATGGCGATCGCTTCATCCACCGCACCGGTCATGGCATCGGCCAGGAGACCCACGAGGAGCCCTACATCGTTGAGGGCAGCTCCTTGGTCCTCGAAGAAGGCATGGCGTTCTCGATCGAGCCCGGCATCTACCTCGAGGGACGATTCGGTGCACGCATCGAGGACATCGTGGTCTGCACAGCTGACGGACTTGAAGTGCTCAACAACCAGCCGCGCGAACTCATCGCGCTGTGACGTCCCGCTGGGTGCGCCCTCGTAATGCGTGGTTGCTCGCCCTCGTTCTCGGGGTCGTCGCCTCGTTCGGTTTTGACCCGGTCGAGATCCCGTACGCAATGGTTGTCGCGCTGGCGGGACTGATCTGGCTTGCACGCCAGCTGAGGGACGCCCGCAAGCGAACTGTTGTCATCACCGGCCTCGTGTTCGGCCTTTCATTCATGGCTCCGTTGATCTGGTGGATGAACGCGGTGAGCGGTGCCGCCTATGTCGGGCTGGTCCTTCTGGAGATGGTCTTCTTCGCCCCGATCATGCTGGCGCTTCGCGCGGCGACCCGTCTTTCCGCCTGGCCGCTGTGGGGAGCGGCCGTCTGGGTCGCGGGGGAGTTCGTACGCTCGGTGTTCCCGTTCACGGGGTTCCCGTGGGGCCGCCTCGCCCACACGTCGATCGATACCCCCTTCAAGTCATACGCGCGCCTCTTGGCGATGCCAGGCACCAGTGCAGTCCTCTTCGTGGTCGCGGCACTCCTTGTCGTCATCCTGACCGGCGCCTCCTTGCACAGGAGGATCGCGGCAGCCGCAACGGTCGCGGGGCTCCTACTCATCGGCCTCGTCCTTCCCACAGGGATTGCCGGGGCAGCGGGCACGAAGCAGGTTTCGCTCGTACAGGGCGACGTGCCCGGTGTGTTCCTCACCTGGCCGATCGGAGAGATCTTCGAGCTGCATGCCGCCGAGACGGACAAGTTGGCCGAAGCAATCGAGGCTGGAACCGTCCCCAAGCCCGACATGGTCCTGTGGCCCGAGAACGCCACTGACATCGATCCGTTCCACAACCAAGATGTTCGCGCACGGATCGAGGGACTGTCGGCCCGCATCGGCGCCCCAATCCTGGTCGGTGGTCTCTTCGACGGTCCGACCACCACGACGTCGTACAACCAGGGTGTCGTCTGGGATGAGAACGGCCCGGGGGACCGGTACGTCAAGCTCAAGCCCGTTCCCTTCGGCGAGTACGTGCCCTGGCGCGACAAGGCTGGTGCGATCTTCGGCCGGTTGGCACGAGACATCCCCCGCGACATGCTCGCCGGCAAGGATCCCGGGGCGATCCAGATCGCTGGCACGACCATCGGCGACACGATCTGTTACGACATCGCGTACGACTCCGTGACTCGCCGCGCCATCGATGGCGGCGCCCAGCTGCTCGTTGTCCAGACCAGCAATGCCGCGTTCACCGGCACTTCTCAGCCCGAGCAGCAGTGGGACATCTCGCGTCTGCGTGCCGTCGAGACTGGCAGATGGGTTGTCGTCCCTTCGACGAATGGCATCAGCGGGGTTGTTGATCCAGATGGCGATGTCGTGCAGCGCGCCCCGATGCATGAGCCCGCGCTCGTCAACCAAGCGGTCGTGCTCGCCGACAGCAAGACGCCGGCCCAGAGCATCGGAGCACCGCTCGAATACCTCCTGGTGACCCTCGGTCTGGGAGCATGGTTCCTCGGCACACGAAGGAAGGAGGGATGATCGCTCATGAGCACGCTGGTGATCATCCCGACGTACAACGAGGCCGAGAACATCGCCTGGATCACGTCAGAGGTCCTCGCGCAGCGTCCTGAGGTCAACATCCTGGTAGCCGACGATGGCTCACCGGATGGGACCGGCGAGATCGCCGACAAGCTTGCCGCTGCCGATCAGCGCATCAGCGTGATGCATCGCGAGGGCAAGCAAGGACTGGGATCCGCGTACCGGGCCGGCTTCGCGTGGGGGATCCAGCGCGGCTATGACGTGTTGTGCGAGATGGACGCCGACGGTTCGCATCGTCCCGAGGACCTGGGTCGGCTTCTCGCGGCGAGCGACCAGGGCGCCGACCTCGTCCTCGGATCGCGCTGGGTGCCGGGCGGGGGAGTCGTCAACTGGCCCTGGTATCGCAAGTTCATCTCCCGGGGTGGCACGTTCTATGCCCAGCTCATGCTCGGCATACCGATCAAGGATGCGACCGGCGGCTACCGGGCGTTCCGGCGCGAGACCCTCGAGCGGCTGCCTCTCGATGAGGTCGAGTCACAGGGCTACTGCTTCCAGATCGACATGGCTCGACGCGTACTCGATGAGGGCATGACAATCGTCGAAGTTCCGATCAAGTTCGTCGAGCGCGTACGCGGTGAGTCCAAGATGAGTGGCCACATCGTCCGTGAGGCCCTGTGGCGGGTCACCTTATGGGGCTTCCAGCGACTCATACCTCAGCGCTTCCGCTAGAAACAGAGAAGACCCCGACCAGATGGTCGGGGTCTTGCAGAGTGACTCAGGCCGACTTCTTGGCCGGAGCCTTCTTGGCCGCCTTCTTGACGGGACGATGGAGATGCGGAGGTCCGATCTCGCCACCACGGAGCAGCTCAAGCCGCTCGCTGAGGATCTCTTCGAGTTCCTTGACCGATCGACGTTCGAGCAGCATGTCCCAGTGCGTACGAACTGCCTTCTCGTTCTTGACGAGCGGTTCGCCGCCTTCGACGCGAGTGCCGATCTGACCGGTCTTGGGGTCTTCCCATTCGTACGGGATGTCGGCCTCATCGGCCATCGTCACCGAGAAGGTATGCCCATCAGCGCAGATGTACTCGACCTGCTGACGGGGAGCCATTTCCACGCCGCGTTCGTCCTCGAAGCTCTGTGTCCCGAGTCGAGCGCCTCGCAATGCACGTTCTGCCATGGCAGTCCCCTTTCGTGTGCCTTACCTCTTCCAACGTAGGGGATGGACATGAGATTCCCCTAAGCGCGAGGTATTGGTCACACGTCGGAGTCGGGACCAGCCAGAGGGCACGTGACTCCCGGCAGCCAGGCGGGCTGACGCATTCAATCAGCTCCCAGTCGACGCCCGCTGCGTTCACCGGCGTGAACTCAGTCAGACCAGGGCTGGTGGCTGGTTGCCGGCCTCCATGATCCCCTTCTTGGGATCGAGTTTCCACAGCAGCAGTCCGCCGACGACGAAGAATGCGATCAGGGCAAGGATCGCTGGCCGGTATGAGTCGGTCAGCTGGTGCACGACGCCGAACACCAAGGTGCCGAGCCAGCTCGTACCGCGCTCGCAGGCTTGGTAGAGGCTGAAGTACTCGGCCTCGCGACCGCGGGGGATGAGTTGGGAGAAGAACGAGCGCGACAGAGCCTGGGTGCCACCCAATACGAGTCCGATCGCGACCGCGAGCATCAGGAATGGCACGATCTGTTTCTCGGGCAGGAAGAAGCCGAAGCAGACGACAAAGATCCAGACCACCAGTCCGCCCAGAATCGTCCGGTGGCTGCCGATCCGCGCCGCCAGTCGGCCGAAAATCAAGGCTCCACCGAACGCGACGAACTGCACGATCAGGATCGTGGCGATCAGGATGCTGGGTCCGAAGCCCAATTGCTTGTCGCCGTATACCGAGGCGGAGTAGATCACGGTCTGGATGCCGTCGTTGTAGAACAGGTACGCGACGAGGAACAGCAATGTCTGCGGGTAGTTCTTGAGCTCCTTGAGCGTGCGGAACAGCTGACCGAAGCTGCGCTGCATCAGCGTCACGCCCTCCTCGGGAGGGATGCCGCGTGGCGCGCGGTCCTTGATGCCGCGGTAGGGGATGAACGTGAAGTACGCCCACCAGATCGCCGCCGACAACAGGCTGATCCGTACGGCCATTTCAGTTGAAACGCCAAACGGCTTCACCGTGACGATCGCCAGGTTCACCGCGAGAAGCAATCCACCGCCGAGGTAGCCGAAGGCCCAGCCCTGCGAGGAGATGCGGTCACGCTCGTCGGGTTCCGCGACCTCGACGAGGATCGCGTCGTACACGACGATTGACGCCGCATAGAACAGGTTGGCCACGACCAGCAGGCCCGCGCCAAGCTGCCAGTTGGTGCCAGTCACGAAGAACATCAGCGCGGCAACAGCCGCGCCGGTCCAGGCGAGACGCGCCATCAACGTCTTCTTGGACTGCACACGGTCCGCGATGGCTCCGACAATCGGCAAGATGAACGCCGAGAACACCGTCGCCAGGGTGACGACGTAGAACACCAGCGAACCAGCTGACACGGACAGACCGATTATCGAGAGGTGCTCGGTGCACTTGCGGTCCTCGTCCCCGACGAAGCCGCAGGCAGCACGTTCGGCGACACTCGTCAGGTAGGGCGCATACAGAACTGTGGCGATCGTCGTGATGTACGCCGAGTTGGCCCAGTCATAGAAGAACCACTTCTTCTGCTCCTCGTTCGCATTGAACCGTGGCAGCTTCATTCGGGTCCCCTCCAGGTTCCGCGGGCGACGAGAACATCCTTGAGGATGTCTGTCCGGTCGGTGATGATGCCGTCGACCCCGAGGTCGAGCAGGCGGTTCATCGAGTCTGCGTCATCGACGGTCCACACGTGCACCTGCAGTCCCAGGGCGTGCGCCCGGCGTACGAAGCGACGCGTCACGACCCGGATGCGATGGCGACTCTCAGGCACCTGCAGGCATACGGCGCCGGGGACGCGGAGGAGCTTCAGGACCTTCGCCGGCAGGAACTTGACCAATGCCGCTTCACGACTCGAAGCCGAGGTGGCGATGGCCGGCAACCGTCGGCGGATGCGCCGCAGGCGGTCGTGGTCGAAGGACGCCAGCAGGACCCGGTCGATGGCGTCGTAATCCTCGATCACCGCGCAGGTCTCCTCGACCGCGGCATCGGACTTCACGTCGATGTTGAGCCGCGCCTCCGGAAGTACCGTGAGCAGCGCCTCGAGCGTCGGAATGGCCACACGTCCGCCCAGCAGCTCGCCGTCGACCAGATCCGCGGTCAGAGACGCAATGGCGGCTGGATTGTTCGTCATCCGCTCGAGCGTGTCGTCGTGGAAGGCATACACCCGACCATCGGCCGACACGTGGACGTCGGTCTCGAGGTAGCGGTAACCCAGCTCGTAGGCGTGGATGAATGCCTCGATGGAGTTCTCGATGCCGACATTCGATTCCACAAGGGAACCGCCGCGATGGGCGAACGCAATCGGAGTGGGGGAGTCGAGGTACGCGCTGGACACATCCACACGCTAAGCCCTCACGGGCTCAGCGAGGAGTCCCTATATGTCCCGGAAGGTTTCGATCTGGGCACCGAGGGCGTTGAGGCGCTCGGCGAGCTCCTCGTATCCACGGTTGATGACGTAGACGCTGCGCAGCACCGAGGTGCCCTTGGCAGCCAGCATCGCTAGCAGGATGACGACGGCAGGGCGCAGGGCCGGCGGGCATACGAGCTCGGTGCCGCTCCAGTGCGTCGGACCGTCGATCAGCACGCGGTGCGGGTCGAGCAGCTTGACCGAGGCGCCGAGCTTGTTGAGCTCGGTGAGGTAGATCGCCCGGTTCTCGTAGACCCAGTCGTGCAGCATCGTCTGACCTTCGGCAGTCGCTGCAATCACAGCAAAAAACGGGAGATTGTCGATGTTAAGGCCCGGGAACGGCATCGGGTGGATCTTGTCGATCGGAGCATGCAGAGCAGACGGATGGGTCGTGATGTCGACGAGTCGGGTCTCACCGTTCTCGGCGGGATATTCAGCGCTGCGGTCGTACTGGAAACCCATCTCCTCGAGCAGAGCGAGCTCGATCTCCATGAACTCAATGGGAACGCGGCGCACTGTGATGCTCGACTTGGTGACGATGGCGGCCGCGATGAGGCTCATGGCCTCGATCGGGTCCTCGCTCGGCGCGTAGTCGACGTCGGAGTTGATGACCGGCTTGCCCGTGACGCGCAGCGTCGTGGTGCCGATGCCGTCGATGCCGACGCCCAGCTTGACCAGGAAGAAGCACAGGTCCTGGACCATGTAGTTGGGGCTGGCGTTGCGGATGATCGTGACGCCGTCGTACTTCGCGGCCGCTAGGAGCGCGTTCTCGGTGACCGTGTCGCCGCGTTCGGTGAGGACGATGGGCCGCTCCGGGCCGACACCGGCCGCGGTGGTGGCGTGATAGCTGCCCTCGGTGGCGACGACCTTGAGGCCGAACGGACGCAGTGCCGTCATGTGCGGCTCGACGGTGCGGGTACCGAGATCGCAGCCACCCGCATACGGCAGCTCGAAGTCGTCATAGCGGTGCATCAGCGGGCCGAGGAACATGATGATGCTGCGCGTACGACGGGCCGCGTCGGCATCCATCGCCGCAAGGTTGAGGTCGGCCGGGACGACGAGCTTGAGGTCGTTGTCGTCATTGAGCCAGGTGAACTTCACACCGATCGACTCGAGCACCTCGAGCAGTCGGTTGACTTCTTCGATGCGCGCAACCTTGCGCAGGACGGTGGTGCCGGAGTTGAGCAGCGCGGCACACAGCAGGGCAACGCCGGCATTCTTGCTCGACTTCACATCGATCGACCCAGACAGGGTCGTGCCGCCGACCACGCGCAGGTGACTGGGGCCAGAGGTGCCGACGGTGACCAGCTCAGAATCGAGTGCAGCACCGATACGCGCGAGCGTGTCGAGAGTCAGGTTCTGCTGACCCTTCTCGATCCGACTCACCACGTTCTGACTCGTCTTGAGCTCGGTTGCGAGCTCAGACTGGGTCAGTCCACTGTGTTGGCGGGCATCACGAATGAGTACGCCGATGCGGGCCAGGTAGTCGTCGCGCACAGTCATGCCAACCACCATATCTCAGATATGAGATAACACAATTCACGCTGATCCGAACGTGTCAGAGTCGGTTTGACCCAGTTTTCGGGAGTCTTCAACACCCCCGAAGTTGACCGTGTGCTGCCAGTAGATCCCGTATGCGAGCTCCGAGATGGTCTTGTCGTGCACGGGAAACAGCGAGGTGGGGGAGATGCGTTGGATGAAGTCGACGGTCTCGCTGATCTTGGCCCATGGCGCCGACAGAGGGAGTGCCAGCACATCAACGCCGGTGGGCGCGTACTCATACGTGTCGCCAGGGTGGAAAAGCGTTGGCTCACCTTGAGCGCTCAGCACGACACCCACATTGGCGACCCGGGGGAGGGCGGGCAGGATCTCCGCGTGCTGAGACCCGACGCCGCGAATGGTGACAGCACCCACCGTCGTCTCAAGGGCATCGGCGTTGGGCGTCCAGTCTCCGAACTCCAGCGAGCCCGCGGTTTCGGGGTCAGCGATCAATGCAGCCTCGGGATTGCGCTCCAGCAGACCAGGACAGCGAATGACATCGATGTGATCGGGATGTTGATGGGTCACGACGATTGCATCAAGACCTTCGAGCGCGAACGCTTCGTCGGCGCTGAAGACTCCGGGGTCGATCAGGGTGCGGGAGCCGGCTGCCTCAACGAGTACTGCCGCATGACCGAAGCGCGTGATCTGCATACCGCCCATCCTGCACCTGCGCCCAACCACCTGCTCTGTGGTGTCGAACTGGAGGCATGGCTCTGACCCACGACGCGTATGCGTTGCTATCCGGACTCACCGCGCACTGGACTGCTCGCTACGGCGACCGCCTTCGGTTTGCTGGTGAAGATCTGCCGTCGCCGACGTCACGACGCGTGCCGACCCGTCATGGCGCTGTCCGGGTCGATGTGTACCTGCCAACAGGTGATCCACTTCCTCCGGTGCACGTTCATCTGCACGGCGGGGCATTCATCATGCGCTATCCCAAGATGGACGACTTCTGGTGCCGTTTCCTGGTGGCCGAGGCCAATGTCTCCGTGGTGAACGTCGACTATCTCGCGGCTCCGCGAGTCCGCTATCCGGTGGCGCACGAGCAGACCCATGACGTCCTTGCCTGGCTCAGTGAGCACGCAGGGGAGTGGGGCCTCGACCGGGATCGCATTTCGATCGGTGGATTCAGTGGCGGAGGCAACCTCGCGGCTTCGGCCTGCCTGCAAGCTCGGGACCGCGGCACTGCTGTGCCTCGCCTGCAGCTCCTCGGCGTCCCGTCGCTGGACATTGCGGGGGATCTACGGACCAAGACCTCGGTTGTCTCCAACCCGATGATTGGGCCGTCCTTGCTGAACGTGGTCCGCAAGACGTACTTCAAGGACGCATCACGCCGCGCCGAGCCCTACGCCTCGCCGCTTCTCGCCGATTCGGTCTCGGGACTACCGCCGGCCGCCATCTACACGGCCGAATACGACTCCCTCCGCAAGGAGGGTGACGCCTACGCGGCTCGATTCGCAGCCGAGGGCCTTTTGGTTGAGCACCGTGTCGTACCAAGACGCGATCACTACTTCCTCGACCCAGACCGCCCGGACCAAGCGCGCGAGCTCATGTCGAGCATGGCGCGCCACATAGGTGCAGCACTGACTAGCCCGTGATCCTGCCGATCTCCGGCGTGTCCGCACCAAAGTGGCGGTACATGATCGTGTCGCGGTTCCTGGACGACTGCTTGTGAAGCCGTCGGTCTCCCCAAGCGGTGCGCCCGAGGACGTGGTGGTTGACCAGATTGCGTCCGAAGACGCCTACAGATGCCCACGGCAGGCGTACGGGAATCTGCAGGTCGCGCATACCTTCCTTGGTCAGAAAGGGTCGAAGCATGCTCAGCAGCCGGGCTCGCGTGTAGACGCAGCCAAGACGGGGAAATCGCTTGAAATGCAGGCTCTTCTGCGCGTCCATGATGCCCTGCGCGAGTTGGGGTCCAGCTTCAGTGATGTCACCTTGCGCGAGAAGCACGTGGTAGTTGAACGCGAGCTGGTCCCGTTCCCGGTCGAACAACCAGTCATCGTTCACGCCGATGAGCCAGCCGACGTACTTCCACAGATGCATGACTGCCAAGGAGTCTTCGGGCGTCACACGGACGCCGAGTGATCGCACGCCGAGCAGGAGTGTTCCGCTGAACAGACCGAGCGTTGCGGCTTGGTCGGACTGATTGATCGGAAGGCCGAACTTCGAGGTGTCCCAGCGATCTCCGCCCTCGAATCGGTGGTTGACCATCGCATGCATGAGGCGAACGTGGACCGTCAGCTGAAAGCCCTCGCCATCGCGCCGCATGGCGTCATGATCGGAGACGGCAACCGCCCACTTCTGCGTCTCGCCGAGTCGACGCTTGGTCATGTCGCCGGTCATGCCGCCGGTGGCCACGAGCAAATCCGTGGGGCCGCCGAACCGGTACCCGCCGATTAGAGACAGCTGCAGCAGCACGTCGGCGGCGCTCTTGCCAAAACGGCGGTATGCCTCGGCACCCCGATTGACCAGGCCGAAGTCAACCCACTCAGGCACGACATCCACGGTGGCGAAGAAGTCGCGGAGGGCTGGGGGAGCAGACTCGACAGACTCGATGCCATGCACCAACGCCTGGTTGAACTGAGCCATCGTGACCTTGGCGTCGCCTGGCGACCGCATCGACCGGGCAAGTGCGGCACCAACCTCGTCGCGCACCATGAATCGCTGGCCAATCAGCGCCATCTGGTGCTCGTCCACCGTGCGCACGCGAGCCACCGACTTGAGGACGCGTCCGATCCTGGCGCCTCGCTCTTCTGCCGCACGGAAGCGAGTTGGCGGGACAACAACGGTGTCGATCGTCATGGGAAGAAGTATGACGCGAGCAATTACTCGCATACAATTCGCGTATGGCGCGCCCGCTCCCGACCAAAGACCTGCGCAAGACTCCACGCCAGGAGCGTTCACGCGCGATGGTCGAACGCATCATCGCCGCAGGTCAGACTATATTGCTGCGGGACGGCTACGAGAAGGCATCGACCAACCGGGTGGCAGACCAAGCGGGCATCAGCCCGGGATCCCTTTATCAGTACTTCCCGGACAAGGAGGCGATCCTCGCGGCCGTCATCGACCGCTACGCTGCCGAGCTCTCGACCCAATTGACGGCGGTGCTCGCCGACCGCCTGGATGAGCCGGGACCGTCACTGGTTCGCGCGTCATTTGAGGGATTGCTGGACGTGCTGCACGAGAACATCGAATTCCTTCGGCTGGTCGTAGAAGTGCTCCCACGCAGCCAGTCCGGCAGCTGGGCCGGAGCGTTGGAACAACGAATCAGCGATTTGGTGACGGCCTACCTCTCGATCAACAAGTCGCAGACCTCGATCACGGATCCCGCGACCTCAGCCTGGATCCTTGTCCGCATGGTCGAGCACCTGAGCGTTCAGTTCGTCCTCGAGCAGCCGCCGATCCCTCGCGAGAAGTTCATCGACGAGATGGTTGACCTGACGCTCGCCTACCTCGGCCCGATCTCCTGAACGTTCGGTGCTCGCGAAGCACTCGTGTCCCGCGGCGGAATCAGCAGCAGCAGCGCGGCCAGCACAACTGAGCCCCCCAGCGCTGCCATGTTGAGGATCGAGTCGACCGTGTCGTACACGTCCAGATGGTGCACGTGGTACGAGAAGTGGAACACACCGAAGGTCAACGTCGTCGCCGCTGCAATCAGCACGGCGATGCGCTCCATACTCACCGCCGCGAGGAGGGCAAGCACCATCAGCGCAAGGTAGGTCGCGCCGACATCGCGTACGAGGTGCTCGTTGTACGGCCCATCGACGTTCACCCAGTAGCGACCAAGACCAGGGAAGTTGTCGTAGAACGATCGCGGCGCAAATGCTGCCCATGGACCCGTAAAGGCACCAGTCGCCGCCAAGGTCGCCAGAATCACACGCTGCGTCGTCTTTGTCATGTCCCGAGAATGGCCCAGCCATGCGAAATCGCACAACGGCGGGCGATGCTCGTAGCATCGGGCGCATGAGTGAGACCGAGTCGATCCGCAACCCGCTCTCAATCGCAGCCCGCGCCGGCGTGGTGTCCGGCGGATTCGTCGCCCTGCTCTGGCTCATCGAGACGCTGGACCGCATTCTTCCCGGCAATTTCGAGTCACGAGGAATCCACCCGCGCTCTGACGAAGGCTTGCTCGGCATCGCCCTCGCGCCGTTGCTGCACGGTGGTTGGGATCACCTGATCTCCAACAGCCTTCCGCTGCTGATCCTCGGATTCCTGCTGGGGATGTCAGGGATGCGCACATTCACGATCACCACAGCAATCATCTGGATCGTCGGAGGAGTAGGGGTGTGGGTGATCGCCGGCTCCAACACGATTCACATCGGCGCTTCTGGTGTCGTCTTCGGCTGGCTGGTGTTCCTGATCATCCGCGGCTTCTTCGCGCGCAGTTTGAGCCAGATCGTCCTTGGAATCGCAGTGTTTGTGGCTTATGGCACCGTCCTGCTCGGCGTTCTGCCGGGGGACCCGGGCATCTCCTGGGAAGGTCACCTGTTCGGAGCACTCGGCGGCGCGATCGCCGCCTGGTTCGCGCGCGACGACGACGAAGTCGACTATTCGGAGGCCTGAGGACGATGACACCAACGAAGAAGACTGAGACGCTCACCGCCGAAGAACGCGCAGCGATCAAGGACCGCGCCAAGGAGTTGAAGTCGAGCGGCTCGAAACTGACAAGGAAGGCGAGGTTGTCGCAAACACCGCCGCGATGCCCAAGGCTGTCCGCGATACGGCAGCCCCGCATATGCCAGGGGCAAGGAAATCGTCTGCTTCTTCCAGGCAGCATCCATGTATGACACGAGATGTCTTACGTTCGGTTTCAACGACTCTGCGAATCTCGACGACGGCTCTATATGTGGCCGACTTCGTTCGGAATTGCCAAGTTCACCAAAGCCGACGAGGAGAAGATCGGCGCACTGGTCAGAAGGGCCGAGAGCCGACTTCAGAAGGGGTGCTCGCTCTTAGAGGCCCATTTGTACGGCATTGTCCGATAATGCACATTATGTCAGCTTCGGCACATTTCGGCTCCCACTGGCGAATGAAGCCCCTACCCCGCAACCTGGGACCGTCGTCTGGACAGATACGCGGTCTCAGCCGGATTGTCGGTCGCTGCGATGGCGGCGTCATAGGCCTTGCACGACTCCGAGCTTCGTCCGAGTCGCCCCAGCAGCTCGGCACGTGCAACGTGCCAGGCGTGGTAGCCACTCAGGTCGAGCTGGTCCACGATCGCCAGTGCAACGTCGGGACCGTCAAGCTCAGCGATGGCGACAGCGCGGTTCAGCTCGACCACAGGGGTCGGCGCCACGACCATCAGCTGGTCGTACAGGGCGACGATCTGGCCCCAGTCGGTCAAACGCGCTTCGTTGGCGTCGGTGTGAACTGCGTTGATCGCCGCCATGATCTGGTAGGAGCCGGGAAGGCCATCGGTCTGCTCGACGCGCGCCAGACACTCACGTACGAGGGTGTGGCCTTCGGTGATCAAATCACGGTCCCACCTGCTGCGATCCTGCTCGTCGAGCGTCACAAGCTCTCCCCCGGCGACTCGTGTCTCGTGGCGAGCGTCGGTCAGCAGCATGAGTGCCAGCAGCCCTGCGACCTCACCCTCGTCGGGCAAGAGCTGCCGCAGGATCCGCCCCAAACGGATCGCCTCGCTCGTCAGGTCGGCCCGGATCGGGTCATCTCCGGAGCTGGCCAGATAACCCTCGTTGAACACGAGATAGACGACTGCGAGCACTGCGGTGAGCCGATCATTCAGGTCACCGCGCTCTGGCACCCGGAACGGAATGTTTGCGCCCTTGATCTTGGCCTTCGCGCGGGTGATGCGCTGCGCCATTGTCGTTTCCGCCACGAGGAACGCGCGGGCGATCTCATCGACCGTCAGACCGCCGAGCAGGCGAAGGGTCAGCGCCACGCGCGCTTCGGGCGCCAACGCTGGGTGACAGCACGTGAACACCAGCCGCAACCGGTCATCCTCGACCGGTCCGGTCGGAACGCGTGGCGTGTCGTCCTGGATCATCATCGCTGCCTGGTGCTTGGTGTCGCGAACCTTCTCGCGACGGATCTTGTCGATGGCACGGTTGGCTGCGGTCGTTGTTAGCCACGCACCCGGATTGGGCGGCATGCCGTCGGCCGGCCAACGCTCAACGGCGGTGAGCAGTGCCTCGCCTGCCATGTCCTCGGCGATGTCGAGATCACCAAAACGTCGTGCGAGCGAGGCCACCACTCGGCCGTACTCCTCGCGGTAGATCCGATCGATCTCCGCTCGGATATCGGGGGCTTGGGTCACTCGCCGTCTTCGAACGGACGCACTTCAACCTTGCCGCCGCAGGCCTTCGAGCCTTCGGCTGCGATTTTCAGGGCCGCATCGAGATCGGGAGCCTCAATGACCCAGAAGCCGCCGAGGTATTCCTTGGTCTCGAGGTAGGGGCCGTCGGTGACGACGACGTCGGCACCAGTGCCATCCACGACCGTCGCGGTGTTGATGCGCTTGAGTCCCCCACCGAAGACCCACGTCCCGTCGGCCATGATTCGCTCGTTGAACTTCGCAGTCGCGTCGTACATGGGCTGCGCTTCCTCGATCGGCGTGTCGTAGACGCTGTCGTCGCCGTGCACCGCGAGCAGGTACTGAGCCATGGTGAATCCCCTTCGTATGTGGCGTGCCGGTCGGCTGCCTCTGACCTGTCCACGAACGTGTCGAGCGCGATACGACAACCCTCGCCGAAATTGTTGGAACTTTCTATGCAGCGATCACCGAGATCACGTTGCCGGCCGCGTCTGTGAACCACGCGATGTCCGGCCCTTGCCCCTTCATGACGCCGTCCTCGTCCTGTGGCATGCCGTCATAACGAGCGAAGTCCACTCCCCTCCCCCTGAGCTCTCGTACCGCTGCCGTCACGTCATCGACCGGCAGGTTCAGCACCGTGAACGACGCGGGCTGATGTGCGTCTCCCTTGGGATAGACGAT
This sequence comes from Propionibacteriales bacterium, assembly GCA_038256885.1. Taxonomy (GTDB): domain Bacteria; phylum Actinomycetota; class Actinomycetes; order Propionibacteriales; family Nocardioidaceae; genus Aeromicrobium. The sequence continues at coordinate 18,932 of JBBSJW010000031.1, read as the reverse complement.
GACGTGATGGTCGTCACCGAGGCCGATCTGGAGCATCCCATCCGACTCGTTGACTGTTAAACCAACGACTTCGACGCAAAACGCCTTGGCCGTGGCGGTGTCGTCCACCGACAAACCACTGAAAGGACGGTGAAATTCGGGCATTGCAACCTCCTGGATCGTCAAAAACCTCGTGTCAGTGCCTCGGTCAGCTCCGCGGGACGGCTCAGCGCCGGAAGATGGCCGCCGGGAACTCCTTCGACCTCGATATCCAAACGGTCACGAGCCACTCGCTGCTGGAACACGAATGGGAAGAGACGGTCGTCGAGTCCGGCAAGAACCCTCGTCGGAACATCCGGCCAGGCGGGGAGCCCCCATGGCGTCTCAAAGATCGTCTCGGTCTCGTCGCGTTCTTCTTCATCGATCAAGTTCTCTGGTGGAACGTCATGGAGAAAGACCTCGTCGTCGAAGGGTGCATCAGGATCGCGGCCCTGCTCGAGGTCATACGCACGCTTGGCCTCTCCAGAGCCCGTGTTGCCCCACCACTCCCCTGCTGTTTCGCCTGGTTTGGGGATCATCGCGTTGAGCAGGATCAGCTGCTGAGTCGGTACGAGGCCTGCGGCCCACGACGCCGAGAACCCTCCGATCGACTGGCCGACAATCACTGCATCCTCGACTTCTGACGCCGCCTGAACGACCAGGTCGACGTATTCGGTCAAGCCCGCCTTCGGGTCGTCACCTGGCAGGTCGACGGCCACGTTGGCAAAGCCACGCTGCGTCAGCTGCTGCTGGACGAAATGCCAGTAGGACGCCATTCCACCGGCGCCCGGAACCAGCACGAACGTCGGACTCAAGGCGCCACCCAGTGAGGATCCCGTCCGAGTAGGCCAAGCATCTGATCCTGCGCCGGCGCATCGTCAGGGACGGGGATCTTGGGCCCGAGCACGACGATGTCAGGTCCGTAGGCCCCCGGAATGTAGACCTCAGGCGGAAGTGACGCCACGACCGGCAAGAGCTCATCCACGTCGTCGGCGTGCATCGTCGCATCCTGACGGGTCGCTTTTGCGAGGTCCCATCCGTGATGGACAAGGTCCTGGCTGATGACCTGGTCGACCATCCCTGCGACGGAGAGCTCGCCCGCAGGACTCGACGTCATACGGGTCGCCATGTCGGGGTCCGTGAGCAAAGCCTCGACGTCGGCACGCGCCCTACGAAACGCTCCGAGCGGATCCTCGGCGACCGACGGTCCCGCGGTAGGCGACAGACCTACGGGGCGCAGCATGACGTCATGCATCACGACGATGTGGTCCACCACTCCCCTGGCGTCCCAGTCGTCACATGGCGACTGCGCTGACCACAGGTCGTCCGGCGTCGCGGCGACGAGTGACTCGAAAGCGTCGGCTCGCCGTCGATAGCGAGCAAGGGCCTCGGCTGGATCCATGGTGCGATCCTAGGACGCCCCGGTGACAGAACGGCAAGGCTAGAAGCGATCCGGGTCGCCGGCGCCGACGCGTACGACCTCGGCGTATCCCTCGGAGTAGTCGACAACCGTCGTCGGTTCCGCGATGACATCGATGCCCGAGTCGACCACCGCGTCGACGCGACCGTCAAGCTCTTCTGAGATCTCCCAGGCGGACGTCATCGATGCGTCGGCACCGGGGAGGATCAGCGTCGACGACACCATCGGCTCGCCCAGCGCCTCCAGCAACGCCTGTACGACACGGTGATGGGGAATCCGTACGCCGACAGTCTTCTTCTTGGGATGCAACAGCCGCTTCGGCACTTCAGACGTCGCCGGAAGGATGAACGTGTAGGGCCCGGGCGTCGCCGACTTGATCGCCCGGAAGATCGCATTGTCGACGTGCACGAACTGGCCCAGCTGGGCGAAGTCCCGGCACATCAAGGTGAAGTGGTGCTTCGCGTCGAGGTCCCGGATCGTACGAATGCGATCAAGCGCATCACGATTGCCGATCTGGGCACCGAGGGCATAACCGGAGTCAGTCGGATAGGCGATCAGGTCGCCCGCGACGAGCATCGCAGCCGCTTGATCGACGTTGCGCTGCTGCGGGTTGTCCGGATGGATGTCGATGAATCGCACGCTGTGAGCGTACGACTCCATCGGCCCATCCACCTACGGTGAGGCTCAGCGTCAGCGATTGACCACCAAACGCTTGGAGCTGATCTTCTGGGCCGCGATCTGCGTCGAGGTGAATGGGAACGCCACCCACTTTTCTTTGCCGAAAAGTTTCGTCTGGTCAGAGCTCCATGCCGAGTTGATGTTCAGCGACTGGCCGTACGTCAGGATCGTCGACGCCTTGACTCCAGTGCTGGTGAACGAGACAGCCTGGATGTGTGACGAGCCGTAGGTGACCCGGTAGAGACCGTTCGCCGTCGAGAACGGCCCTCGGGCAACAACGACGTTCGCGTTGCCAACCGTGCCGCTGCCGCCGCCGATGGGGATCTCCGCGCCCACCTTGTCAGCCACCTGGAGCTTGCTCCACGGCGCATCGAACGCGATGCCCTTGCCCTGTAGATAGGCGATCGCATCCTTCATTGCCGTGATCGTTGCGCTGTCGGTTTCCTTGAGGTTGCGCGGAGTGTTCACCGGGTCGGCCGCGTCGAACGGCACCGTCCACGGAGCCGGAGCCCGCTGCATGAACTCCTCGAAGATGTGCGCGCCGACACTCGTCGTGTTCGACTTGCCGTCCCACGCCTTCAGGACGTCACACGCCTTGCCGCCGCCCGCGCTCTGACAGAGCTTGTCCAGATCGCCGTTCGCGCGGGCAACCTCAGCACCGAACACGCGATTCTCGTGTTCAAAGCCGGCCAGTTTGGCGTGGGAGACCTTCCCCTTCGCCAGCGCGTCGATGACGTATCGATAGACCATGCGGGTGCGCAGCGTCCGCTCGGACTTCTCCGAGCCGATGATGTTGGCGTAGCCCTCCAACCTCTGCTTCGGGTTGGGCAGCCAGTACGAGTCGTTGGCATTCGCGACCCAGTCTCGGCGAACCGTTGCCGGAAGGTTCTTCGGTCCGAAGATTCCGGGGCGCGACGCATCGGCATCAGTGCGCCAAGCGCAATCGGAACCTGCTCGGGTGCCGTCGAGCACGGGCAGTCCAGCGAGCGAACGCGTGAGGATTCCGACGGGCGTGATGCACTTGGCGACCAGATCGTTCGGAACGTTCGGGACCACGGAGTGGTCGGCGTACAGCGCGTTGCCGGAGCGGTCAGCCGCGATCGTATTGACCCACGGCATTCCACCTGCCTTGTCCTGAGCGGCAAGGAGGCCGTTTACGCTCGACGCCTTGCTCATGTTCAGGAACGTGTCGATCGTCCGAAGTTGCTCACCATTTGCGTCACGCAAGGCAAACAGGCTGATCGGCGTCCAGCCCATCAACGTCGCGGGGCTGTCCATGACGTAGCCGTCCTCGGTGCGGTACAGCGTCTTCGTGACCTCGGAGAGCTGGCCGCCCTTGCCCTTGACCGTGACTTTCACCGTCCTCTTCTCGAGCTTGAGGAGGCCGTGGTCGGTCAAGTAGAGCGTCGGGAATCCAGGAATGGTGCGGTACTCGTACGGCGTGAATCGGAACGCGGTGGAGACCGTATGGCTCCAGGCAACGTTCTTGTTGAAGCCAATGTTGATGACTGGCGATCCGAGCAGGCTGGCACCGGCGACGTCATAGCCTCCGGGGATCGTGAGGTGCACCTGCTCGAAGCGATAGCGCCCGTTCCACGGGAAGTGCGGGTTGCCCAGCAGCATGCCGCGCCCGTTGTCGGTGGCATCGCCACCGACAGCTGTGGCATTCGAGCCGAACGGTGCAGCCGGATCCTTGCCCAGCCCTGCCTTCAATGCGTCAGCTGACGGTGTCGAGGATGGTGGTGAAGAGAACGGAAGCAGTTCACTGAGATCGGGGATCGGCAGATCGGGCAGGTCAGGGAGGTCGATGCCAGCTGGCAGGTCGAGTCCGAGCGCCGAGAGCTTGGGTAGTCCCAGGTCGCCCAGCGACGGCGGGTCAGCATCGGCGATCGCGCCGAAGAACACGCCTGCGGATGCGAGCAGGTTGGCCGCGTAGACGCCGTACCACAGGTCTAGCTCGGACGCCGGCTTGGCGTAGCTCGCACCCTTGCACGCAGGATCCTTGATGCCACTCGCTCCCCCGATGCTCTTGAGGTAGTGATTGACGCCCGCGGTGTAGCCGCGAACCATGGCGCGCGATTCCTTGCCCGGACCTCTTTGGGGATCGGCGAGCAGTGTCTCGACGACCTTGCGTGCTCGCAGGTCCGTGAAGAAGGTGTCGCTCTGGAGGTTCGTGGCGTTGACCGAGACACGGTCGTTGTAACGCTCGTCAGGCCCGAGGTGGCGCGAGCGCTTGCCCTGGCCCGTGAGGACCGTGTCGATGAGGCTGCAGATGGACGTCTCGCCGGTGGCGAAGCCGTGTCCGAAACCGAGTGACTCCCAGTCCTTCGCGACGACGTGAGGGATGCCGTGTTGAGTACGGGTGATCGTGACGTCGTACTTGCCGCTCGTGGGCGCCAACGGGATAGTTGCCGCCGACGCTCCCGTGCTGGTCAATGGTGCGATGAGGCCTGCGCAGAGTGCAGCTGTGGCAATGAGAGCAGTGCGACGGAGCCGTGACATGCGCATCCCTTGGCGTCGAGTGGGGTCAATCGTGACCTATGTCACCGGGTGAAACGGCATTCGGACTGCAGAAGTTACGCGTATGTACGAGTTTGGGCACAGCGAAGGGCCGCGCCCTCGGCGTACGGAGGCGCGGCCCTTCGCTGGAGATCAGGTGAGGAGGCTGACGCCACCCGGTCCGACAAGCAGCGCAACGACGATCAGCACGGCTCCCATGATGAAGTCACGCTGGACGAGCCGCAGCACGCCAAAGATGCCAATGATCACTGCAGCGATCCACAAAATTGTGTCCCACATGGTTTTGACCTCCATTAGACGAGTGGCTTCTGCCACGCCTTCGATCTACCCCGAACACCCCTCGTTCAACCTCCTCATGCGCGTGGAGCTTCTCCAGCCGTACGCCCCTGCGTGATGTGGATCACATGAATCCGTTCCGGAATGCGGACGCGAGCTCGGCCCACGGGGTGGACGCCCGAGACCGACCTATTCTGGAGCGCAGGATCCGAGTGGAATGAGGTGGTGGACATGACAGAGGTTGCATTGAGCCTTGCCGAACGCCGCCAGATCCAGCTCGATCACGACAGCGAGCGCTCTGCGCACCTCGCAGAACGCGAACATCTCCTGACCCCTCGTCGCAGCAACGCTGAGCTCCGGGCCGTCGCCGACGCTGCTGAAGCTCGCTTTGCAGCCTCCGACGGTGCGGGACTGCTCGAATGGGTCGCCGAGGAGTTCGGCTACCGGACGGCAGTTGCCTGCTCCATGGCAGATGCCGTCCTTCCCGCCGTCGTCGCCGAGCATCTCCCCTGGGTCGACACGCTCTTCCTCGAGACCGGCTACCACTTCGCCGAGACGATCGGCACGCGTGACGCGGTCGAGTCCTCGATGAAGCTGTCCATCGTCGACGTCACGCCCAAGCGCTCGGTCGCCGAGCAGGATGCCGAGTTCGGCGAGCGCCTCTACGAGCGCGATCCCGCCCTGTGCTGCCAGATGCGCAAGGTGGATCCGCTCCACGAGACCCTGCAGGGCTACGAGGCGTGGATCACCGGCGTACGCCGCGATGAGTCCGAGACGCGTGCCAACACGCCGTACGTGACGTGGGACGACAAGAACGGGCTCGTCAAGATCAACCCCATGGCCGCCTGGTCATTCGATGACCTTCTGGGCTACGCGGACAACAACGACATCATCGTCAATCCCCTCGTGAACGACGGATACCCGTCGATCGGCTGCGCGACCTGCACCCGTCGCGTGGCTCCCGGCGAAGATCCTCGCGCGGGTCGTTGGGCCGGACTCGACAAGACAGAGTGCGGGCTTCACGCCTGAGCTGACCCACCCACCCGACAGGCAACGATGACGCTGACCGACTACCGCCTCACCCAGCTCCAATGGCTGGAGTCCGAGGCGATCCACATCATCCGCGAGGTCATCGCCGAGTTCGAACGGCCAGTCCTGCTGTTCTCTGGCGGTAAGGACTCGATCGTGATGCTGCACCTCGCTGTCAAGGCGTTCTGGCCCTCACCGGTCCCGTTCCCGGTGTTGCACGTCGACACCGGCCACAACTTCCCTGAGGTCCTTGCCTACCGAGACTCGACCGTTGAGCGCCTCGGTCTGCGCCTTGAGGTCTCCAGCGTGCAGGACTACATCGACGACGGTCGTCTGCGTGAGCGCAGCGACGGCATGCGCAACACCCTCCAGACCCAGCCGCTCCTCGACGGCATCACCGAGGGCAAGTTCGACGCCGTGTTCGGTGGTGGCCGCCGCGACGAGGAGAAGGCCCGCGCCAAGGAGCGCGTCTTCTCACTCCGCGACGAGTTCGGACAGTGGGAACCGCGCAACCAGCGGCCCGAGCTGTGGAACCTCTACAACGGCCGGCACACGCCGGGCCAGCACGTACGCGTGTTCCCACTGAGCAACTGGACTGAGCTCGACGTCTGGCAGTACATCGGCCAGGAAGGCATCGCACTGCCCGAGCTCTACTACACACACCAGCGCGAGGTGTACGAGCGCGACGGCATGCTGCTTGCCGTCGGCCCCGTGTCGATGCCGCGTGATGGTGAGAAGGTCGAGAAGCGCCAGGTGCGCTATCGGACCGTCGGCGACATGTCCTGCACCGGAGCCGTCGAGAGCGATGCGCTCACCGTCGACGATGTCATTGCCGAGGTGGCCGCCACCCGTATCACTGAGCGGGGTGCCACGCGAGCAGATGACCGTACCTCTGAAGCCGCGATGGAAGACCGCAAGAAGGAAGGCTACTTCTGATGGCCACTCTCCTGCGCCTTGCAACAGCTGGCTCAGTCGACGACGGCAAGTCGACGCTCGTTGGTCGCCTGCTCTATGACTCCAAATCGGTGCTCGCCGACCAGATGGAGGCGGTGGAGCGCGTCTCGACCGATCGCGGCCTCGGCACGGCCGACCTCGCGCTGCTGACCGACGGCCTGCGCTCCGAACGTGAGCAGGGCATCACGATCGATGTTGCCTACCGCTACTTTGCGACGCCCAAGCGGTCCTTCATCCTTGCCGACTGCCCCGGACACGTTCAGTACACGCGCAACACGGTGACCGGTGCCAGCACCGCCGACTGCGTCGTCCTGCTGGTCGACGTACGCCACGGGCTCCAGGAGCAGACCCAGCGTCACCTCGCTGTCGCCTCGCTGCTGCGCGTGCCGCACATCGTCGTCGTCGTCAACAAGATCGACCTGGTCGACTTCGACGAAGACACGTATGAGCGGGTCTCATCCGACGTTCTCGAATCCGCCCGCAGCCTCGGGCTGTACGACGTTGCGACGATCCCGGTGTCGGCACTCGAAGGCGACAACGTCGTCGAGCGCTCGAGCCGTACGCCTTGGTATGACGGGCAAAGCTTGCTCGAGCACCTCGAGAAGCTCTCGCCCATCGGCGAACCGCACTCGGAGCCGCTGCGGTTCCCCGTGCAGCTCGTGATTCGTCCCCAGCAGGCTGCCGGGAACGAGTTCCGTGACTACCGTGGCTACGCCGGTCAGGTTGCCTCAGGCCTCGTACGCGTTGGCGATCCCATCACGGTCCAGCCCAGCGGACGTACGAGCACTGTCGTCGGCATTGACACTGCTGACGGAGAACTCACGTCCGCGTTCGCTCCGCAGTCCGTGACCCTGCGTCTCGCCGATGACATCGACATCTCTCGAGGCGACCTGATCGTCACGTCTCGCAGCGTCCCGCCAGTCACCCAGGACATCAATGGAACGATCGCCTGGCTCGCGGAGCGACCGCTCGTTCCGGGAGCCAAGGTCCTCCTCAAGCACGGGACCAAGACCGTCCAGGCCATGGTCAAGGCGATCACCGGCAAGCTCGATCTCGACGACGCACGGTTGTTGCCCGCAGAGTCGCTGGCTCTCAACGACATCGGACACGTCAACCTACGTCTCGCATCGCCGATCCCGGCCGAGGAATACCTCCATTCCCGCAGCACCGGGGCGTTCCTGCTGATCGACCCGCAGGAAGGCAGCACCCTTGCCGCCGGCATGGTCGGCGACGCTTTGCTCGACACCAAGGCAGCCGTTGAAGCGGTCGCCGAGGCTACAGTTCTTGCATGACTCTGGAGACGGTATGAGCGGTAGTTTTCCGCTCACCCTCCGTGTGGCGGACCGCCTCGTGGTGGTTGTCGGTGGCGGTCACGTCGCCACGCGTCGGACACTCACGCTGCTCACCGCAGGCGCGCGAGTTGTGGTCGTCTCCCCCACTGTGACCGACTCCTTGGCGTCTTCCATCGGCCGCGGAGATGTCGAGTGGCGCGAGCGCCCGTATGAGTCCAGCGACCTCGATGGCGCCTGGCTCGTCCAGACCGCGACCGGTGATCCCGCCGTGGACGGCGAGGTGGCCGACGATGCCGAGGCCCGACAGATCTGGTGCCTCAAAGGCGGCGACCCCGATCACGCAACAGCCTGGGTACCGGCTGTCGCCCGCGTCGATGACGTCACGGTGGCGGTCAGCGGCGGCGGCGATGCCCGCCGAGCGACGTCACTGCGGGACGCCGTTGCGGCTGCCCTGCAGTCTGGTGATCTCCCGCTCCGTCACGGCACGCACCACCCCGGCGGATTCGTTGCTCTCGTCGGTGGCGGACCGGGCGACCCTGGCCTGTTGACTGCTCGCGGGCGCCGACTCCTTGCTGAGGCCGATGTCGTCGTGATCGATCGGTTGGCACCGCACAGTGTCCTCGCTGAGCTGGCGCCCGACGTCGAGGTGATCGACGTCGGCAAGATGCCTGATCATCACCCGATTCCTCAGGAAGAGATCAACGAAATCCTGATCGACCGTGCCAAGCAGGGCAAGATCGTGGTCCGACTGAAGGGCGGCGACCCGTACGTCTTCGGTCGTGGCGGCGAAGAGCTGATCGCGTGTCGTGAAGCGGGCATTGAGGTCGAGGTCGTACCCGGTGTGACCAGCGCCATCGCCGTGGCCGCATCTGCCGGCATACCGGTCACTCATCGCGGTGTGGCGAACGGATTCAGTGTGGTCACCGGACACACCGAGCTCATTGAGCTCCCGACCGAGCGCTCGCACACGCTTGTCCTTCTGATGGGTGTCGGAAGGCTTCGTGAGGCTGCAGAGCAGCTGATCGGTGCCGGGCACGATCCTGCGACACCGGTTGCTCTCGTCGAGAACGGATTCGCTGACAACCAACGTGTCACCGTCGGCACGCTCAGCACGATCACCGACCGCGCCGATGCAGTCGGGGTCAAACCACCGGCCGTGACCATCATTGGCGACGTCGTGAGCCTGTCCCCCGCGTGGCCGCCTGCATGAGACGCGGCGTCGCCCTCGTGTGCTCAGCTGCTCTGCTGTCGAGCCTGGGGGCATGCACTGGTGAGCTTCCTCAAGTCGTGCCGTTGCCTGACGGCGTCACACTGCTGTCAGACCAGTCGCGCCTGCACCGCAAGGACCGCGAGATCTACATACGCATCCAGAACAAGACCGACAAGCCAATCCACATTGAGGGCTTCACGTTGATGTCGGAGCGCATCGCGGACGTGAAGTGGACCGGGAACGAGGAAGTTCCCGCCAGCACCGAGGCCGACCTCGAGTACGACATGCCTCCGGCAAAGTGTGGGACAGGCTTCACACCGACTGTGCGCTTCACCTATCGGATGGGCGACGGGAAGCGCGTTGAGTCAGATACGAGGGCTGACGATCGCTACGGCAACATCTCGCACGCCATGGACCGCGACTGCGCCGACAGCGCCCTCAACGAGGCAGCCAAGCTCGAGGTCGGCGACCCGACGATCGTCGGCAGGGGTGCCGAATCCGTGCTCCACATCCCTGTGACGATGACGCCGACCGGCAAACGCGACGACGTGCGGTTCGGTGGCTTCGGATCAACGGTGCTGTTCAATCAGGCGGAGGGCTCCCCCGCCGATGTTGATGTCTCGTTGACCGGCAAGCCCATCAGGGTCGATATGTTGGTGACTCCCGCCCGCTGCGACGGCCACGCGCTGGCCGACGACAAGGTCGGCCGACTGTTCGACGTCAAGGTTCTCGGCGACGACGTCGGCGAGAACGCCTCGTTCTACCTTCCGCTGACCACCCCGCAGCGGGTGGCGTTCTTCGACTTCTACCGCTCCCACTGCGGCCTCGACTAGCTAGCGGGCATCCAGCCAGGCGTTCAGGTTCTTCTCGCCCTGTCTCATGATCAGGTGATGCCCGGCCACGAACACGGGCCGCAGCAGCCAGCCGGTCCACCGCATCCATCGGCGGTCGGTGGCAACACGCCAGTCGATGTCCATCGTCGACGAACGGCCGTCTCCCCCGTCGGTGAACGTCACAGCGCCGTCACCGCGAAGATCGCCGGCTGAGTCGAATGTCAGTCGGTCCGGTCGGCTCAGGTGCAGGTTCTTGAGCTCGAATGCCAACCGATAGCCGAACTGGCTGGCTGCACGCACCGAGAGGTTCTCGCCGTCGTACGCAACGACTTCGACCGAGCTCCACCAAACCATCGGGTCGTCGCTCGCGAGCAATGCCTCAAGTTCGTCCCACAGCGCCTCGCGGCTGCGAACGACCTGCCACAGCGAGTGGAACTCGTAGCTTGAATTCATCAAGGCTTCTCCGTGTCGCTACCCGGTTGGGACGCTCGTTCGGGTTGTAATTGAGATGGCCCCGCGCGGTATGAGCGCGCTGGGCCCCTTCGTAGGTCAGGCCTTCTCTCGAGTCCGGTTCAGCCACCACAGGCCGATGAGCGGCAGCCCCAGCGGGATGAAGCCATATCCCTCGCCAAACCCTGACCACACCGTTTGGTCCGGGAAAAGATCGTCGTCGATCATCGACAACAGGCCCACGGTCAGCACTCCTGCGAGCTCGATCGCGATCGCGACCAACGCGAGCTGCCGAAGGTTGTGAGCCAAGGCGACGGTCGCCACGACGTACACGATGCCGGCGAAGGCAGAAAGGGCATAGGCGACTGGTGCATCGTCGGCCTTGGTGACCAGCTGGAAGATCGATCGAGCCGAAGCAGCCAGGGCGAACACCGCGTACACGGCGACCAGGGTGCGCCCGAATCCGTGAGAGGTGTTCTTGTCAGATGGCTGAGTCTCAGGCATAGGTGCCCTTCCAGATGCCGAGGAGCCGTATGCACAGAACGGCGACCGTCAGGAGCGCCACCACGAGGACGCCGGTCCCCCAGCGCGACTTCTCGGCTATCCCCCACAGCACTGCTGCGGGCGGAATCACCGCAACGGTCACGAGGTACGACACGAACAGGGTGCCATCGACGTCACGGCCGGTTGAGTTGAGCGCCACGATTCCGCCGACCAGCAAGGCGATCAGTGCAAGTTCAAGCGCTGAAACGGCGTAGAACAGCGGATTGCCGACAGGCTGCTCGCGATACATGTGCCAGCCCGCCCAAGCGGCGACGAGCGTCGCCGCGGCGGCGATGCCGTAGGCGACGGTCTCGGTCACACACGTCCTTTGCTAGATGCGGTCTTCCCTGGCCGCTCGCCTCTGCGAGCTGCCGACACCAACGATGTCAGTGACCGAGTCTGTCACGAAGCGTTTCCACGTCGCAGAGTGGCGGAACATGAAATGTCCGCCTCCTCGCAGGGACGTCCACGTTGCACTCGCAGCGGTGGCCTGGCTGCGCTCCACGTAGTTGCGACTCAGTGCCGCTGACGTCCACGCGTCCTGTGTGCCGTGAATGACCCGCAGGTGCCGGCCTGCGATGCTCGAGTTCGGCTCGCCTTCGGGCAGCCACGGTGCGAGTCCGACGACGCCGATGACGCTCGGCTCATCCGCGACGCGGCAGGCCGTGCGCCCGCCCATCGAGTGGCCCACCAGGACGATAGCCACGCCTGGCCAGCGGTCTCCCAGCTCGTCGATCGCTGCACGGGCATCCTTCACCGGGGAGGGAGCGCTGAGGTCGTTCCAGCCTCGCTGGCCGTACTGCAGCAGGCTCAGTGCCAGGTCGTGCTGCTCCGCGTATCGACGGAGCGAACGCGCCAGCGCGGCCATCCGCCACCAGCTCGCGTGCCGGTTCTTGACCGGCTCGATGTTGCGCTGCTGGCCTCCGTGCAGGAGCAGGACGACAGCCCGCGGCTCGGCGGGTGAGGCGTAGTGATCGAGTCTTGACACGAGATCGATCGTGACACGAGGTGACAAGCCCCGCACGCCGAAGTCAGCGGCCGCCGAAGGCGTTCTCGCCGGTGAGCGCCTGACCAATGACCAGCATGTGCATCTCCGACGTTCCCTCGTATGTGAGCACGGACTCAAGATTGTTCATGTGCCGGATCACGGGGTATTCGAGCGAGATGCCGTTGGCACCGAGGATCGTACGAGCGTTGCGGCAGATGTCGAGCGCCTCGCGTACGTTGTTGAGCTTGCCGAAGCTCACCTGCTCGGGCGTTAGCCCGAACTCGTCCTTGCGCCGACCAAGGTGCAGCGCTAGAAGGAGGCCCTTGTGCAGCTCGAGGCACATGTTGGCGAGCTTCTCCTGCGTCAGCTGGAAGCCACCAATCGGGCGGCCGAACTGCTCGCGCGTCTTGGAGTAGTCGAGAGCTGACTCGAACGACGAGCGCGCGGCACCCATCGAGCCCCACACGATGCCGTAGCGAGCCTCGGTGAGGCATGAGAGCGGACCCCGCAGGCCCTTGACGTCAGGGAACATCGCCTCGGCCGGCAGCCGCACACCTTCGAGCACGAGCTCGGCGGTCGCCGAGGCGCGCAGCGACATCTTGTGGTGGATCAGCTTGGCGCTGAATCCAGGGGTGTCGGTCGGGACGGCGAAGCCGCGGATGCCGTCGTCAGTCTGTGCCCACACGACAGCGACGTCTGCGAACGTGCCGTTGCTGATCCACATCTTGCCGCCGTCGAGGATCCAGTCGTCGCCGTCGCGCTTGGCGCGCGTACGCATGCTGCCGGGGTCTGAACCGTGGTCTGACTCAGTCAAGCCGAAGCAACCGACGTACTCGCCTGTGCCCATGCCGGGGAGCCAACGCTCCTTGGTCGCGTCGTTGCCGAACTTCCAGATCGCGTACATCGCCAGCGAGCCCTGGACCGACACCATCGACCGGATTCCGGAGTCGCACGCCTCGAGCTCGACACACGCGAGCCCGTACTGGACCGAGGACATTCCCGGGAGCCCGTAGCCGTCGAGGTGCATTCCGAGGAGTCCGAGCTTGCCGAACTCCTTGAACAGCTCGCGTGGATCTTCGACGCCGCCGTCCTCGAACCATTGCGCGATGTGTGGCTGCACGCGCTTGTCGAGCATCGTGCGAACGGTCTCGCGTACGGCGATCTCCTCTGTCGACAGCAGAGCGTCAATTGAGAGCGGATCAGCAGGGTCGAAGACGGTTTTTGACATGCCGCCACGCTATCAACCTAGAGTGTCGTCTAGGACACACACATTTTCCCCGCAGCGTCACCCATCCAGACCGGAGTCAGCACCGAATGACTGATGACAAGCTTGATGGAGAGGGGAATCCCGTGGCGGCAACAGTGTCCGCGCTTCGCGTAGTGCCATCTGCCGCGACAGATGACGCTCCGAACCTGAATGATCTGCTGATCCGCGTCGGACGCGGAGACGAGCGAGCATTCGGCGCGCTCTTCGACGCCCTCGGCGCGTCCGTCTACGGCATGGCCAAGCGCGTCATACGCGATCCAGCCCGTGCCGAGGAGGTCTCCCAAGAAGTCTTCATCCAGGTGTGGCAGTCCGCTGCACGTTTTGACGCATCACGCGGCAACGCCAAGAGCTGGGTCCTGACGCTCGCCCATCGCCGTGCAGTCGACGCCGTACGCCACGACCAGGCCGCGACCAATCGCGAGAACAAGTACGACTGGTCCAACGGCCCCGACTACGACGAGGTCGCCGAGACCGTGACGATCAGCCTCGAGCATGAGCAGGTACGCCGCTGCCTCGACAGTCTGACCGATCTGCAGCGCGAAGCCGTCAACCTCGCCTATTACAAGGGCTATACCTACGCCGAAGTCGCTGAGAGCCTCAGCGCCAACCCCGCCACCGTCAAGACCCGCATGCGGGACGGACTCGTCCGCCTGCGCGACTGCCTGGGAGTAGAAGCATCATGACAACCGACCTGCACTCGCTCGTTGCGCCCTACGCGCTCGACGCACTTGACCAGCACGAGCGCACCCGATTCGAGGGCCACCTCACCGCTTGCGGCGACTGCCGCGCCGAGCTGGATGGCTTTGTCGCCACCGCTGCCCGTCTTGGTGAGGTCGAGTGCCAGGCCCCACCTGCCGCACTGCGCGATCGACTGATGGCTGAGGTGTCCCATACTCGCCAGGAACGGCCCACAGTCGTCCCTTTGACCCAGCCCGGCGTGGTTCGTCGTACGCTGCCCCGTCTCGCGATGGCTGCTGCGTTCCTCCTAGGCGCCGTTGGCGTCGGTGGGTACGTCAACGAGCGCGACCATGCCAACGACTTCCGCGCGCAGAGCGAGACCATCACGTCAATCGTCGCTGCGTCGGATGCCAAGACGACCACCAAGGCTTTCGATGGTGGCGGTCATGTGCGTCTCATCGCCTCCGAGAAGGCCGACTCTGCCTACATCATTGCGACCAGTCTCGCTGGGCTGCCCGATGACAAGGTCTATCAAGTCTGGATGGTCAAGGGCGACTCCCCCACCCCACAGGGTGTCTTCGAGTCGTCGGGATCCATGGTCATGGAAGGCATCGACGGCGCCGATCGCGTTGCCATCACGGTCGAGCCCAAAGGCGGCTCAAAGCAGCCCACCACGGCACCTATCGCCACTCTCGCCATCTGAGCTGGCAGTAGCACTGCCATGATTGGTTCATGCCTGCGCCCCTCGTCCTGATCTCGTCGGCGATGGCCGTTCCGTCGGCGTTCTACCGTCCAGTGGTTGCGGCGTTTGAGGAGCGTGGCTGGGACGCGATCGCGCTCCCGCACACGGGATTCGAGCGTGGCGAGCCGGAAGCCTCTCGCCACAACGACTGGAGCTACGGCGACGAGATGCAGCGCATCGCAGACGCGGTCGCCAAGACGCGTGCCGACGCACCTGATCGTCCGGTGATCCTGATGGGTCACAGCCTGGGTTCACAGATCAGCGTGGGCCACCAGCTGCATCACCCGCCGGCCGACGGTTTCGTCGCAATCGGGGCCAGCGTTCCGTACTTCCGCAACTATCGGCGCGGTGGTCTCCCGGTGTTGCTGGTGGGCGTGACGGTCCCGGTGATGGCGCGCATACGCGGGTTCGTGCCGAAGCCGATGTTCGGTGGTCCCGGCGCTCGTACGTTGATGCGCGAGTGGGCACGCTTCGTGCGCACTGGCAAGCCGCCGTTCAAGGTTCCGCACCTCGTGACGACGCCGACGCTCGTCATCAACCTCCAGGGCGACACCTACTCTGTCGAGGCCGCCAACAAGCTGTTCATGAAGATGTTCCTCGAGCCAGAGAACACGACGAAGTGGCTCTACGCGAAGAAGGACGTGCCGGAGGGCGGCAACACCCACCACGTGCTGTGGGGCAAGACGCCCGGACCAGTCGTCGACAAGATCGTCGCCTGGGCGACCGAGGTCGGACTCGCGTCCTAGACCTCGGCGAACGCCTCAAGTGGCGGGCAGGAGCACGCCAGGTTGCGGTCTCCGTACGCCTGGTCGATACGTCCGACCGGTGGCCAGTACTTGTCGTCGGTCGTTCCTGATGGGAAGGCGCCCTCCGAGATCGGGTAGGCGTGATTCCAATCGGCGATCTCCCGCATGGTGTGCGGCGAGTGGACCAACGGGTTGTCACCGTCGACGTACTCGCCTGCGATGACGGCATCGATCTCGGCTCGGATCGACAGCATCGCTTCGCAGAACCGGTCGAGCTCGGCAAGGTCCTCGGACTCGGTCGGCTCGATCATCAGAGTGCCCGCCACCGGGAAGCTCATGGTCGGCGCGTGGAATCCGTAGTCGATGAGCCGCTTCGCGACGTCGTCGATGCTGAGCCCCGAATCCTTGGTCAGCGGACGCAGGTCGAGGATGCACTCGTGTGCCACCAGGCCGTGGTCACCGCTGTAGAGCACGGGGTACGCGCCTTCGAGCCGCTTGGCGATGTAGTTGGCCGACAGAACTGCGACCGACGTCGCGTTGGTGAGGCCCTCAGCGCCCATCATCGCGATGTACGCGTACGGGATCGGCAGGATGCCGGCCGAACCGTACGGTGCAGCGCTGATCGCACCAATACCCTCGCGCTTGCTCTCGACCGGGTGCATCGGGTGCGTGGGCAGGAACGGTACGAGGTGCTCCGCGACCGCGACCGGCCCGACGCCAGGTCCACCACCGCCGTGCGGGATGCAGAACGTCTTGTGCAGGGTGAGGTGGGAGACATCGCCGCCGAAGGCGCCTGGCTGGGCGTGGCCCAACAGAGCGTTGAGATTGGCGCCGTCGACGTACACCTGGCCGCCGTGGCTGTGCACGATCTCGCACAGCTCGGTGATGCCGTGCTCGTAAACGCCATGCGTCGACGGATAGGTCACCATGATCGCCGCGAGGTCATCGGCGTGCTTGTCGCACTGCGCCTTCAGGTCATCGAGGTCCACCTCGCCCTGATTGGTCGACTTCACGATGACGACACGCATACCCGCCATCACGGCAGATGCGGCGTTGGTGCCGTGGGCGGAGCTCGGGATCAGGCAGACGTCACGGTGATCGTCACCGCGGCTCAGGTGGTAGGCGCGGATAGCCAGCAGTCCGGCGAACTCGCCCTGCGAGCCGGCGTTGGGCTGGATCGACACATCCGCGTAGCCGGTGACCTCAGCGAGCCAGGACTCGAGCGTCTCGATCATCTCGATGAATCCCGCAGCGTCCTCAGCGGGTACAAAGGGGTGCAGCTCGGCGAATCCGGGCCAGCTGATCGGCTCCATCTCCGATGTCGCGTTGAGCTTCATGGTGCACGAGCCGAGCGGAATCATTCCGCGGTCGAGCGCGTAGTCACGGTCACTGAGCTTCTTGAGGTAGCGCAGCATCTGCGTCTCGCTGTGGTGCTCGTGGAACACGGGGTGCGCGAGGATCTCATCGGTACGCAGCAGGTTCTCAGGCAGCGATGCCGGAGCTTCGCTCGCGGTGTCCACACCGAACGCCGTCCAGACCGACTCAAGGTGTGAGCGTGTGGTCGACTCCGAGGTCGAAACACCCACGTGGTTGTCATCGATCAGACGCAGGTGGATGTCTGACTTGCGGGCCGCGGCGACGACCTCCGCGGCGGCACCCGGAACCTCGGCGACGATCGTGTCGAAGAATCCGCTCTCGGCAACTTTCACTCCCCCGGCCCGAAGACCAGCCGCGAGAGTCCGCGCAGACTGATTGACCTGCTGCGCGATCTCCTTGAGTCCGTCAGGACCGTGGTAGACCGCGTACATCGACGCGGTGACGGCCAGAAGCACCTGCGCGGTGCAGATGTTGGACGTGGCCTTCTCGCGGCGGATGTGCTGCTCACGTGTCTGCAGAGCGAGTCGGTACGCCGGGCGTCCTGCGCTGTCGATCGATACGCCGACGAGGCGGCCAGGCAGGTGACGCTCAAGGCCGTCGCGAACGGCCATGAAGCCTGCATGCGGTCCGCCGTAGAACATCGGCACACCGAAGCGCTGGCTGGAACCGACGACGACGTCCGCACCCAGCGAGCCCGGCGACTTGAGGAGCACGAGTGCCAACGGATCGGCGACGACGACGGCGAGACCGCCGTTGGCATGGGCTACGTCAATCGCGGCTGCGGGATCGACGATCTGCCCGTCAGCACGAGGGTAGGCGATGATCGTGCCGGCAGCCTCAACCACGGGAGACCCGGCGCTCAGGTCGACCTCTACGAGCTCGATCCCCAGCGCTTCGGCGCGCGTACCGACGACAGCGAGAGTCTGCGGCAGCAGTCCCGAGTCGACGATGATTGGCAACTCATCCTTGCCCTTGGTGGCCCGGCGGATCAGCGTCATCGCCTCGGCTACGGCCGTGCCTTCGTCCAGCAGCGACGAGTTGGCAGTCGGGAGCCCGGAGAGATCGGCTATCAGCGTCTGGAAGTTGAGCAGCGCCTCGAGACGTCCTTGCGAGATCTCGGGCTGATAGGGCGTGTAGGCCGTGTACCAAGATGGGTCCTCGAGCACGTTGCGACGGATCACGGCGGGCGTGATGGTCGGGTGATAACCGAGACCGATCATCGCGACACCGGGGTTGTTGCGCGCGGCAAGCCCGCGGAGAACATCCAGGGACTCGGTCTCGCTCAACGCGGCAGGCAGGCCCAGAGCCTCGGCGCTGCGAATGCCTGACGGCACGGCAGCGGCCATCAGGGCGTCGAGCGAGTCGTAGCCGACCTTGCGCACCATGGCGTCCTGATCAGCTGGACTGGGGCCGATATGGCGGCTGGCGAAGTCTGACACGGGAGTCTCCTGGGTAGAGGCGTCGTACATACGCCTCCCCTTCTGTCACCCGTGAGAGCTCCAGAATTGCCTAGGTCGCGTGGTCCTTTGTGCCTGAGAGGTTCCGGGGAGGAATTGCCCCTTCGGCGCCGCCTGGGCGAACTCTCCCACGCGCGATCGAAAGCAGTGTCAGCCTATCAAGCGCGCAAGCGTCAGGAGGACAGACGGGCCCTGCGACGGGCCGCAAGCTCGTCGGCCGCGGAGTCCGAGTCAGCAATCGCGCGCTCGCTCGGAAGCGAGTGCAGCGAGCCCTCGATCTCCTTCCACACACCACCGATGGCGATGCCGAACACGCCCTGACCGCCCTGGAGCAGGTCGATGACCTCGTCGGCCGAGCGACATTCGTACACGCTTGCGCCGTCGCTCATCAGCGTCACCTGCGTCAGGTCGTCGGTGCCACGCTCACGAAGGTGATCGATGGCCACGCGGATCT
>JBBSJW010000030.1:0-35772 GCA_038256885.1 Propionibacteriales bacterium | reverse complement strand
TGCCAATTGGGCTACAGGAGCGAAATTCAGCCTAACTGCGGATCGGCAGCCATCCAGGCGATGCCGTCGAGGATGTCGCGCTCACTCGCGATCATGTGGTCAGTAGCGAACGGCAGCCGCTCCATGATCCGGTCGAGGATCAGCGCTCCGCCACCGATCACATCAGCGCGACCCGGGTGCATGAATCCCAGTTCTCGGCGGTCGGCGACGGTCATGTTCAGCAAGTCGTAGCAGGCCGATCGCACGACGTCGTGGCTCAGCTCGGCACCGTGAATCGCACGCGAGTCGTACGCAGGGAGCTCCAGCGAGTGGGCCGCGACCGTCGTGATCGTGCCGGCCACGCCGACGAACCTCTCGACCGGCACGAATGACGCGATAGGGGCGAGCAGCGAGTCGATGTGATCGGTGCAGGCGGCGATCTGGTCCGCGGTCGGCGGATCGCCATGCAGGAACCGTTCGGTGAGACGTACGGAGCCGATGTCGAGTGACGCCGAGGACTCGAGCTCCTCGCCGCTGCCAACCACCACCTCGGTCGAGCCTCCGCCAATGTCGACGACGAGCGTACGAGCGGCGTCCAGGTCACGAGTGGCTCCGAGGAAGGTCGCACGCGCCTCGGCTGGACCGTCGAGGACGATCGGCCGTACGCCGAGGATGCCCTCGATCGCATCGCAGAATGCTTCGCCGTTTTCGGCATCGCGCACGGCGGAGGTGGCGCAGAACACGATCCGTTCGACTCCCAGCAGCGGAATCAGCTCGGCGTAGTCGCGGGTGGCGCTCAACGTACGGCCAATCGCTTCGTCTGCAAGACGACCGGTGCGGTCGACGTCCTGGCCGAGGCGGACGATCTTCATCTCCCGCAAATGGTCCGTCTTCACGTCACCCTGCAGGTCGCAGATCAGCAGCCTGATCGAGTTCGTCCCGCAATCGAATGCGGCGACCCGGACTCGAGGCTCAGTCATCTGCCGCGGGACCGCAGCTGTTGCCCGCCCACCAGTCACCGAGAAGCGCGAGCGCTTCGTCGCCGAGCGGGTTGACCCCAGGACCCTTCGCGAGTGAGTGACCGACCAGCACGTGAAGGCATTTGACGCGGGTGGGCATCCCGCCGGCCGTGATGCCGTCGATCTCGGGTACGTGTCCGATGGCCTCGCGCTCGGCAAGGTAGGAGTCGTGGGCGCGCTGGTAGTGGGCAGCGAGATCTTCGTCCTCGGCGATGCGGTCGGTCATCTCCCGCATGAGACCTGAGGCTTCGAGGGTGCCGATCTCGGCGGCCAGCCGGTCGCAGGTCAGGTAGAACATCGTCGGGAAAGGCGTGCCGTCGTCGAGCCTGGGCTCGGTCTTGACGACGTTGGGATGGCCCGATGGGCACCGCGATGCGATCTCCAGGATCCCGCGGGGCGTACGGCCGAGCTGTTCCTCGATCGCGTCGAGGTCTGATTGATCGATCGTCATTGCTTCTTGATCACTGCGTTGGGGTCTTCGGTCTTCACGGCCTTGGGGGTCTTTCCGGACTGCTTCACGCTGCCCCAGAGCTTGTCGTACCACTGCGGTGTCGTGGCTTCCGGCGGCTCGTCGAGCGTCGGAACGTCACCTCGTACGACTCCATCCGCGCCGATGACCCGGTAGCCGACCTCGCCGGGCATAACCCAGCCAAATCGGGATCGCGCCTGCTGCTTGACGTACGCGGGGTCGTTCCAGCGGTCCTTCTCGTCCTCGAGGTCGGCGATTGCCTGCTTGCGCATCACGATCTCCGCCTTGCTCGCCTGGATGTCACCGCGCTGCTCCCACCACGCGTGCAGCGTGGAGGTGTAGGACGCGACGAGCAGCAGGACAACGGAGAGCAGGACGATCGCGCGCGTCGTCAGCTGCGGGCCGCTGCCCGCACTGACCGGCTTCTTGGCTGCAGCTGTCGCACGCGAGCTGGTGGCCTTGCGCCCACGCGATGACCCTGACGGCTCCCGCTTGGGCGGTTTCCGTCCGGGCCCGCGTGGTCCGCGTGTGGCCATGGGTCAGACAGCCAGCCGCGGGAAGGCGGAGACGCCGGCGTACTCAGCGGCCGAACCGAGGAGCTCCTCGATGCGCAGCAGCTGGTTGTACTTGGCCACACGGTCGGATCGAGCCGGAGCACCGGTCTTGATCTGTCCGCAGTTGGTCGCGACGGCGAGGTCGGCGATCGTGGTGTCCTCGGTCTCGCCCGAGCGGTGGCTCATCATGCAGGCGAAGCCGTGACGGTGAGCGAGGTCGACGGAGTCGAGGGTCTCGGTCAGCGAGCCGATCTGGTTGACCTTCACGAGCAGCGCGTTGGCCGCTCCCTCGGAGATGCCACGGGTGAGTCGCTCGACGTTGGTGACGAAGAGGTCGTCACCGACGATCTGCACCGAGTCGCCGATGTCAGTCGTCAGCGTCGTCCAACCGGCCCAGTCATCCTCGTCGAGCGGGTCCTCGATCGAGACGATCGGGAAGTCGGCGGCGAGCTTGGCGTAGTAGGCCGACATCTCCTCGGCGGATGTCTTCTTGCCCTCGAACGTGTAAGACCCACCATCCGAATCAGACGCCGTGAAGAACTCCGACGCAGCAACATCGAGCGCGAACGCGATGTCGGTGCCGACCGTGAGTCCGGCCTGCTCGACGGCACGCGAGATGAGCTCGAGCGCAGCGCGGTTGGAGTCGAGGTTGGGCGCGAAGCCGCCTTCGTCGCCAAGACCTGTGGATAGGCCTTCCTTGTTCAGAACCGACTTGAGCGAGTGGTAGACCTCAGCGCCCTGACGCAGCGCCTCAGAGAACGACTCAGCGCCGACCGGAGCGATCATGAACTCCTGGATGTCGACGTTGGAGTCAGCGTGCGACCCGCCGTTCAGGATGTTGAGCATCGGTACGGGGAGCACGTGCGCGTTGGGACCGCCGACGTAGCGGAACAACGGGAGCTTGGCGGAGTCGGCTGCAGCCTTCGCGACGGCGAGCGAGACGCCGAGAATCGCATTGGCGCCGAACTTGGCCTTGTTGGGTGTGCCGTCGAGGTCGAGCATCGCGAGGTCGATCTCGCGCTGGTCGTCGGCCTCGAAGCCCTTGAGGGCGGGACCGATCTTGTCGTTGACGCCGGCGACGGCCTTGAGGACGCCCTTGCCGAGGTAGCGCTTGCCGCCGTCACGGAGCTCGACGGCCTCGAACGCGCCGGTCGATGCGCCGGAGGGCACTGCCGCGCGGCCGATCGTTCCATCGTCGAGTGCGACCTCGACCTCGACGGTCGGGTTGCCCCGTGAATCCAAGATTTCCCGTGCGCCGACGGCGTCGATGCGTGCCAAGACTGCTCCTCGATAGCGATTTGACCGTGCGGGGACCAGCCTAGTCGCCGCTACTTCACGTCGGAGATCGCCTCGCCCGTGTAGGGCGATCGTGGTCAGGCCACCCCGCACACCGGGCAGTGCGGCGAGCCGACCCGTCGCGGGCTCTCGCAGGAGGCACAACTGGCGACAACCTCACGCCCACAGCCTTCGCAATGCGGTCCCGACTCGGCGTCGACTGGGAATCCGCAGAATGGGCACTCCCCCTTGCGTACGCGGGATCCCGGGATGCGGCGTGCCAGGTACTTCTGTAGTCCGATGAACGCGGCAACTGTGGCGCCGGCACCCAGCAGGGACAAGATGATCGGACCAAGGTCGAGGATGTCGACGTAGTCGGAGATGTAGTCGACCGCGAAGACCAACGACATGATGACGCCCGACGCGACGACGGCGAACCCCAGCGGGAGGTAGCGCGACTCACGTTCACGTACCCGACGGACGAGTCCTAGCCCTCCAAGCGTCAGGACACCGATGAGCAGGAGACGCAGGCCTGCGGACAACCAGTCGCGCCACGAACCGTCGTCCCCCGTGCGACTCTCGTAGCCCTTCTCAGCCGCGCGAGCTGCCCTTTCGGCGTTCTCGGCTTCGACCTTCGCGGCTTCCAGCGCGACCTTCGCCTCGTCGTATGACGTCTGCGCCTCCCGGTACTCCTTCTCCAGGTCGGCGGTCGGCTCCCCGCGATCGACAGCGAGGCTGAGGTCATCGCGGGCAAGCTCGAGATCAGTCTTGGCCGAGTTGCTCACCTCGTCCGCGACGAAAAGCGCTTCGGATGCCCGTTCCTGCTCGCTGAAGGCCTTCTGCTCAACCGAGGTGTAGTCGTCGAAATGGCCCACGCCTGCGAGAGAGTCTGTCTTGACGTAGGCCCAGCCGGCCCCGATCAGGATGAATGCTGTCAGGACGACTGCGAGGAACTTCTCGCTCTTCGTCGACGAGATGTCCTCGGTAGCAACGCGTGTGGTGCTCATACGATCCTCACTTCTTCACGGGGCGTGTACGGGGGCGAAATTCAACATCGAGCTCGCAGTCCAGCGCCTCGGCGATGCGGATCAACGTGTCGAGCTTGGGTGGGCGCGTTCCCGACTCAAAGCGAGCGATCGCCGATTGAGTGGTGCCGCACAGCTCGGCGAGCTCGCGCTGGGACAGCAACAACTCCGTACGTCGGGCGACTACTTGGGCGGCGATGCGCCCATAGAACTCGTCGTCGCGGATATCTCCCATGCACCGAAGGTATAGCAGGAGTGCTATACCTGTCCATAGCACGCGTGCAATGGCTGCGGGCTCAGCCTCAGTGGTCGTGGAGCGGCGGGATCTTGCTGTCGCGCTCTTGCTGCTTGATCCGCTGCCATTGCGCGTCGATCTCGTCTGACGTGGTCGGGAGGTGGTCGAGCGTCTCGGGCGCGAAGACGTGCGGATTGCGGCGTACGAGCTTCGCGGTGATTCCAGCCGTGACGTCGTCGACGTCCCAGCCCTCTGCTTCCTCGGCAATGCGGGAGTGGAACACGACCTGCATCAGCAGGTCGCCGAGCTCCTCGCGCAGATGGTCGGAGTCTCCCGACTCCAGCGCCTCAAACGTCTCCTGCGCCTCCTCGAGCACGTACGGCGCCAGCGACGCGTGGGTCTGCTCGGCAGTCCAGGGGCACTCGCGGCGAAGACGGTCCATGACTTCGACCAGATCGATCAGGCTCGCGCCCGGCACGTCGTATGAGCCGAAGATGACCTCGACCTTGCCGACCTCGTCACCCGACATCAGGTCGTCGGCGACGGTACGAGCCCATTCCGCGTCACCCGTCGGGGCGATCCAGACGACGCCATCGGCGACGGTGTTTGATTCAAGCGAAGGTGTGTCGCCGGAGATCTCGACGTCGATGCCGGAAGCGATGATCGCGTGCACGTGCGGGTCCTTCTCGGTGGCGACGACGCGGGAGGCCTCGCGCAATGCGTCCCAGGTTGCGAGCGTGAGAATGCCCGGTGCGACCCGTGGGCTGATCACGACGATGCGCATCAGGCGCAGCGCTGGTCTACCGGCAGCTCGTCCTCAGCGGGACCGTCGGTTTCAGGGACGGACAAGGACCCGGTCGGGCCGGTTTCCTTCAAGCTGCTGCTCAAGCCGAATCGAGGAGCGAACTTCACGTCGTGGTCCTTGAACGCCGCGATGACCGCTGCCCGGCCTTCTTCGGCGAGCTGACCCGAGTTCTCGTTGGTGGCCGTCACACCCGTCGACTTCTCCGCGAGAGCAACCGCGATCGCGGAGATCTCCTGGGAGTTCTCGATCGCGAACTCGACATGCTCGGCATCGTCGCCTTTGGGGAATGCTGCGCCGAGCTCCCGGACCTGGTCCGGCGTGAGCTCATACAACTTCTTGTCGACCGTGACGCCCTCTTGCTTCGCCAGATCGCGAGCCACGAGGATCGTCACCAGATCGGAGATCGTCTGGCGTCGAACGTCGGAGTTGGGGACTGACATGACGCCCTGCTCCTTGGCCGAGAGCAGAGTGAGCTGGCAGTAGACACGGGCTGTCTTGTCGAACTTCGCCATCGAGATCGAATGACCATCGACGACCGCCGCGTCACCGGGATGGATGCTCCCACATGATGCGAGCGTCAGAGCGGCGACGATGAGGACAGCTGCGCGTGCACGGGTGAGCATGCCCACAGATTACCCACGGCCACACGCATGCGTACGCGCACACGCTCTCCCCTAGGGTTGCCGCATGATGCGCAAGGGTTTGGCCCGGACGGTCGTACGCCTGATGGGCTACAAGATGGTCGGCGAGGTGCCCCGGACTGGAATCCTCGTTGGCGCACCACACACGTCCAACTGGGACTTCATCACGATGCTGTTGGTGATGTGGCACGGCGGCGAGCACCCTCGCGTCCTGGTGAAGAAGCAGCTCTTCAAGGGCCCGCTCGGCTGGGTGCTCAAGGCATTCGGCGGTGTCCCGCTCGACCGCGACAATGCGAGCACAGTCGTCAAGGAACTGGTGGACGAAGCAGGCACTGGCAAGCCGTTCCGCCTGATCATTGCGGCGGAAGGCACCCGCGGGAAGGGCGAGTACTGGAAGTCAGGATTCCTGCGGTTGTCCAAGGAGACCGGCCTGCCGATCACTCTGGCGTTCTTTGATCCGCCGACCAAGAGGATGGGCTTCGGACCGACGTTCCACGCATCCGATGACGTCCGGGCCGACATGGACATCGTCCGTGCGTTCTTCGCCGACAAGCGCGGCATCCGACCCGAGAACGCGACCGATCCCCGACTCCGTGAGGAATCCGCCTAGGCGGTTGCGGGCGCTTCGGCCGGCACCAAGGTGTCGATGACCGTACGGGTCCATTCGAGCAGCTCGCGATCGCGCAGCGGCTCTCCACCGATCGGGGCTGTCTTGGGCCGCGGCACGAGCGCAACCTCGGCAGCGACCTTGTAGGTGCTGCGCGGGTAGACCCTCGACAGGCGCATTTGCGCTGAGTCGGGCAGCTTGAGCGGGGCGAAACGGATGTTGGGACCTGCCGAGGTGACCTCCGCGAGTCCGGCATCGCGCACTCGTACGCGGAGTCGAGCCACCTCGAGCAGCACTTCGACAGCCTCCGGCGGCTCGCCGTAGCGGTCGATCAGCTCGGCTCGCAGCTCGTCGACCTCGGTGAGCGCGCGTACATCGGCGAGTCGCTTGTACATCTCGAGGCGCAGGCGCTCGCTCTGCACGTAGTCGTGCGGCAGGTGAGCCTCGATCGGCAGCTCGATCTTGACCTCGCGCTCGGGTGCAGCGTCGCCACGGAACTCGGCGACGGCCTCGCCGACGAGTCGTACGTACAGGTCGAAGCCCACGTCTGCACTGTGGCCGGACTGCTCGCCACCAAGCAGGTTGCCGGCGCCGCGGATCTCAAGGTCCTTCATCGCCACGGCCATACCGCCACCGAGCTCGGAGTGCTGCGCAATCGTGGTGAGACGGTCGTGTGCGGTCTCGGTCAGTGGCTTCTCGGGCGGGTAGAGGAAGTACGCATACGCGCGCTCCCGCGAGCGACCCACACGGCCGCGAAGCTGGTGGAGCTGCGAGAGGCCGAGGGTGTCGGCCCGCTCGATGATCATGGTGTTCGCGTTGGAGACGTCCAGGCCCGACTCGACGATCGTGGTGCAGACCAGCACGTCGATGCGCTTCTCCCAGAAGTCGACCATGACCTGCTCAAGCTGATGCTCACCCATCTGGCCGTGCGCTGACGCGACGCGCGCCTCGGGCACGAGCCGTTTGATGTTCGCGACGGCCTTGTCGATGCTCTGCACCCGGTTGTGGATGAAGAACACCTGGCCCTCGCGAAGCAGCTCACGGCGGATCGCGGCGATGATCTGGCCGTCCTCGTACGCGCCGACGAACGACAGCACGGGGTGGCGCTCCTCCGGCGGAGTCGCGATCGTCGACATCTCGCGGATGCCGGTGATCGCCATCTCGAGCGTGCGCGGGATCGGCGTGGCTGACATCGACAACACGTCGACCGCAGCGCGCAGCATCTTGAGCGCTTCCTTGTGCTCGACGCCGAAGCGCTGCTCCTCGTCGACGATCACGAGACCGAGGTCCTTGATCTTCACTCCGGGCTGCAGCAGACGATGTGTGCCGATGACGAGGTCGATCGTGCCGTTTGCGAGCCCTTCGAGAGTCTCCTTCGACTCCTTGTCGGACTGGAAGCGCGAGAGTGGGCGGATCGTCACCGGGAACTGCCCGAACCGCTCGGCGAATGTCGCGTAGTGCTGCTGAACGAGGAGCGTCGTTGGTACGAGCAGGATGACCTGCTTGCCGTCTTGGATCGCCTTGAACGCTGCGCGTACGGCGATCTCGGTCTTGCCGTAGCCCACGTCGCCGCAGACCAGACGATCCATCGGGACCGTTCGCTCCATGTCGCGCTTGACCTCGTCGATCGTCACCATCTGGTCGGGCGTCTCGACGAACGCGAATGCGTCCTCGAGCTCCGCTTGCCATGGAGTGTCGGGACCGAATGCATGACCCTTCGTTGCCTGGCGCGCGGCGTAGAGCTTGATCAGCTCGCCGGCGATCTGGCGCACGGCCTTGCGGGCCTTGTTCTTGCGGCTGGTCCAATCAGCGCCGCCGAGCTTGTCGAGCGACGGTGACTCACCACCGACATAGCGGCTGATCTGGTCGAGCTGGTCCATCGGTACGAAGAGCCGGTCAGCGGGATGGCCGCGCTTGGAGGGCGCGTACTCGATGACGAGGTACTCGCGGGCTGCACCTTGTACGACGCGCTGCATGAGCTCGACGTAGCGACCGACACCGTGCTGCTCGTGGACGACGTGATCGCCGGTGGTCAGCTCAAGCGGGTCAACCTGCTTGCGGCGTCGCGACGGCATCTTGCGCTCGGTACGGTCTGCCGCGCGCTGACCGACGAGGTCGTCGTACGTCATCACAGCAAGCTGGAGCGGCGTCGACACGAAGCCGTGGTCGAGCTCGCCGAGGATGATCTGCACGACGCCCGGCGACGGTGCTGTGACTTCGTCGTCAAGTGACGCAGGGACGTCGTTCTCGGCAAGCCACTCGACGGCGCGCTGTGCCTGACCGTGAGCCGGCGCGACGAAGACGACCTTCATGCCAGCGGCAACCCACGTGCGGATGTCCGTCAGAGCAGCGGTGGTGTCACCGCGGTAGGCAGCGGCAGCCTCCATCGCGACGGATCGCGATTTCTCGTCGCCGTCGAGGCCGAAGGGAGAGATGGTGAACCAGGTGTGGCCGAGGCCGAGCGTCTCAAGGCGTACGTCGTCAAGCGTTCGGAATGCCGCCGAGCCGAGGTCGATCGGCGCCTCGCCACCACTCGCTGCAGCAGCCCAGGACGCCTGGAGGAACTCCTCGCTGGTGGCAACAAGGTCGGCCGCGCGGGCACGGATGCGTTCGGGATCGCACAGCAAAATCGCCGAGCGCTCCGGCAACAGGTCGACGAGGAGCTCCATCTCGTCAGTGAGCACCGGCGTCAGCGACTCCATGCCCTCGACCGCGTGTCCCTCAGACAGCTTGGTGAAGATCTCGGCCATGCGCGGGTGGCGTTCGGCGAGCTCGGCAGCCCGTACGCGGACCTCGCCCGTGAGCAGCAGCTCGCGACAAGGCGGCGCCCACACGTGGGTGACCTCTTCGAGCGTGCGCTGGTCGGCGACTGCGAAGCGGCGGATCTCGTCCACCTCGTCACCGAAGAACTCGATGCGGAGTGGGTGATCCTCAGTCGGGGGGAACACGTCGATGATGCCGCCGCGAACAGCGAATTCACCGCGACGTTCGACCAGGTCGACGCGCGAGTACGCAGCGGCGGCGAGTGCCTCGACAGTCGCGTCGAGGCCGATAATGGGGGTCCCCCCGCCAATGGGGGCGTAGCCGGTGGGGGAGTCGCCCTTGTGGAGCTCCACGGGCTCGAGGTCAGCGAGACCCTTCGCCTGAGGCTGGAGCAGCGACCGCACGGGCGCGACGATGACCCTGATCGGTCCAGTGGCCGTCTCCGAGTCCAGCTCGCTGGCCTTCGTCGGATGGACGAGGCGACGGAGAACTGCGAGGCGGCGGCCGACGGTGTCAGAGCGCGGCGAAAGTCGCTCGTGCGGAAGCGTTTCCCAGGCCGGGAAGTAGACGACAGCGTCCTTGCCGAGCAGCTCGCCGAGCTGGGCGACAAGATCTTCGCCCTCGCGAGCTGTCGCGGTGACGACAAGCACCGACGACTGAGTAGCCAACGCCTGGGTGAGGAACGGGCGCAACGGCTCCGGCGCCTGCAGATCGAGCTCGGAGAGCCCGCCCGCACGGTCGGCGAGAGCGCTGGCAACCGTGGGCTCAGCGGCGACCAGGGTCGCGAGTTTAGGGAGTGTCATCTCTTAGCGATTGAACGCACTCTGGGTCGGTTCTAGTCCCCGCGTGATGAGGCTTTCGACGGCGTCGGCGGCTTCCTCGACGTAGGTGGGGACATCTTTGCGCTCAGCAGTCGAGTAGGGCTTGAGCACGAAGTCGTGCACGCTCTGTCGGCCCTGCGGACGTCCGATGCCAACGCGTACGCGGTAGAAGTCACCGGTGGCGAGCGACTGACGGATCGACTTCAGTCCGTTGTGGCCGTTGTCGCCGCCGCCGAACTTGATGCGCAGCTGCCCGAAGTCGATGTCGAGCTCATCGTGGATCGCCACGACGTGATCAGGCTCGACGTCGTAGAAGCTGGCCAGCGCCGAGACAGGCCCGCCGCTCTCGTTCATGTACGACCGCGAGCGACCGAGCACGACTCGCTCGCCAGCGAGCCGACCTTCGATGACGTCGGCAAGTCCGGACTTGTGCTTCTTCCAGTGCCCTTTCGAGCCTGGTCCGCCGACCCGCTCCGCGAGCACATCGTTGACGAAGTACCCGACGTTGTGGCGGGTGGCGGCGTACGTCGAGCCCGGATTGCCGAGCCCGACGATCAACCAGGTCACTCTGGCCCTCCAGCGTGGCTAGTGGGGTCTCCGCCAACTCGCCTTCGACCGAGGTCCTGACGGGTGGCGGCGTACCAAATCACTCGGACTCGGGGGTCTCCGCAGCGTCGCCGTCTGACGAAGCCTCGGCGTCGCCTTCAGCCTCAGCCGCAGCCTCGACCTCTGCGTCGCTGAGATCGTGCTCGATGCCGGCCTCAGCCTCAGCCTCGGCGAGCTCGGCCTCGAGCTGAGCCTCGGTGGGTGCGGCGGTGACGTTGACGATGAGCAGCTCGGGGTCGACGGCAAGCGTCGAACCGGAAGGCAGCTGGATGTCGCTGGCGTGGATCTGGGCGCCGGCGTCGAGGCCCTCGACCGACACCTCGAAGGACTCGGGGATGTGGGTTGCCTCAGCCTCGACCGAGACCGAGGAGTTCTCGAGGATGACCAGGTTGCCGCTGATCGCCTCGCCGACGACGTGGATGCGAACGTCGACCGTGACCTTCTCGCCCTTCTTGACGATCAGGAGGTCTGCGTGGTCGATGAATCCCTTGATCGGATCGCGCTGGATCTGCTTGGGGATCGCGAGGTGCTGCTCGGTGCCCAGATCGATCGTGAGCAGCGCGTTGGAGTTCTTGAGAGCCAACATGAGCTGGTGACCCGGCAGCGTGACGTGCACGGGCTCGGAGCCGTGTCCGTAGAGGACGGCCGGGACGTTGTCGGCACGACGGATGCGGCGGGCAGCGCCCTTGCCGAACTCGGTGCGCGCCTCGGCGGCGATCTTGATCTCAGCCATGAAGAGTTCTCGTTTCAATGCGTTGTGGTTGCGAAGTTGGTGGCTGCCCGGAGAGGCGCTCAACACAGCACTCCTGTGGAGCGCCCTGTCGATCACGGTTCCGAAGAACCCTCGCCGAGGCAACTCACCGATCTTATCGCAGCGAACCCCCACGACCCAATTCGAGTCAGGCGTCCCTGATCGCCTCCGCAACGACGCCGACGACGGCACCCATGGTTGCGAACAGACTAGCGATGAATACGGCCGCGAACAGGCCGAACATCACCAGCGGCGCTATGGCGTCGGGGCTGTCGTCGAAGATCAGGCCGATCCACACGATGCAGACAGCGGTCAGAAGCCCAAAAATGCCGCCGATGATCAATCCGACGATGGCTCCGCGCTTCATGCTGGTCAGTTCTTGAAGAGGCTGGTGACTGAGCCGTCTTCGAAGACTGCAGCCGTGGCCTGCGCCAACAGCGGGGCGATCGAGAGGACCGTGAGCTTGTCGAAGCTCTGGTCATCGGACAGCGGCAACGTGTTGGTGACGATGACCTCGCACGCTGTCGAGTTCTTGAGCCGGTCAACGGCAGGACCCGAGAACACCGCATGCGTGGCGACGATGACGACATCCTCAGCACCATCAGCCATCAGCGCCTCTGCGGCCTGGACGATCGTTCCGCCGGTGTCGATGAGGTCGTCCACCAGGATGCACACGCGACCTTCGACCTCACCGACGACACGGTTGGCCTTGGTCTTGTTGGGCTTGGTCTCGTCACGGGTCTTGTGAATGAACGCCAGAGGCGCTTCACCAAGGGCGGATGCCCACGACTCGGCCACCTTGATGCGTCCGGCGTCAGGCGAGACCACTGCGAGCGGCTTCCTGCCGTACTTCTTCTTCACGTAGCGCGTGAGGATCGGCATCGCCAGCAGGTGGTCGACGGGTCCGTCGAAAAAGCCCTGGATCTGAGCAGTGTGGAGGTCGACCGTCATGAGTCGGTCGGCGCCGGAAGCGAGGAAGAGGTCGGCCATTAAGCGGGCCGAGATGGGCTCGCGGCCGAGGTGCTTCTTGTCCTGGCGGGCGTAGCCGTAGAACGGCAGGATCACCGTGATGCGCTTGGCCGAAGCGCGCTTGAGCGCGTCGATCATGAGCAGCTGCTCCATGATCGCGTCGTTGATGGGCTGCGCGTGGCTCTGCATGATGAATGCGTCGCAACCGCGCACGGACTCTTCGAAGCGGACGTAGATCTCGCCGTTGGCGAAGTCGTATGCCGTGGTCGGCACGAGGTCGATCTCGAGGAGGTCGGCGACTTCCTGGGCGAGCACGGGATGCGCGCGACCCGAGAACAGCATCAGGTTCTTGGTGGGTGCGCGCTTCGAGATGCTACTCGCCATCTGAGCCATCCTTCACAATGTGGCCAGCCTTCTTTGCGTCACGCGCTGCCTGGGCGGAGGTGGTGTCGGGTCGCTTCTGCTCGACCCACCCCTCAATGTTCCTCTGCTCACCCTTGCTGACAGCAAGCGCCCCGGGCGGAACGTCCTTGCGGACGGTCGTACCAGCGCCGGTGTGCGCGCCGTCACCGATCGAGACGGGGGCGACGAACGTGTTGTTGGACGCCGTACGCGCGTGCTTGCCGACTGTCGTTCGGTGCTTGTCGACCCCGTCGTAGTTGGCGAAGATCGTGCCGGCGCCGATGTTGGTGCCCTCGCCGATCTCGGCGTCGCCGACGTACGAGAGGTGCGGCACCTTGGCACCGTCGCCGATTTGCGCGTTCTTGGTCTCGACGAACGCGCCGATCTTGCCGTTGGCTCCGAGCTCGGTGCCGGGACGGAGGTAGGCAAACGGTCCGACCGTGGCGTCCGCGCCGATGACGGCGTCAGAGCCGTGCGTACGAATGACTGTCGCGTTGGCGCCGACCTCGACATTGCGGAGCGTGGTGTCGGGGCCGATCGTCGCGCCCTCGGCGACGACTGTCGCGCCGAGCAGCTGCGTACCGGGCATCAGCGTGACATCGGGTGCGAGTGCCACGGCCGAGTCGATCCACGTCGTCTCGGGATCGACGATCGTGACACCCTCGCTCATCCAGTGCTGGGTCTGGCGGCGGTTGAGCTCGCGACCGAGCCGGGCGAGCTGGGCGCGGTCGTTGACGCCCTCGGTCTGCCACACGTCCTCGAGCAGGTGCGCGCCGACGGGGCGGCCTTCGTCGAATGCCAGGCCGGCGATGTCGGTGAGATAGAGCTCGCCCTGCGCGTTGTTGGACTCGAGGCGCTTGATGGCGTCAATGAGGAAGGTGGCCTCGACGGCAATGATCCCGCTGTTGATCTCGCGGACCGCGCGCTGCTCATCCGTGGCGTCCTTGTCCTCGCGTATGGCGGTGACGTCACCGGCGTCATTGCGGAGAATGCGACCGTAGCCACGTGGGTCGTCGAGCTCGGCGGTCAGGATCGTCACTGCGCGGCCCGCAGCGCGGTGGTCGACGAGCAGCTCGGCAAGTGTCTGCGACGAGAGCAGGGGCACGTCCCCGTACGTCACGAGCACCGTGCCGGTCGGCCCCTCTTCCGACCACACAGTGTCGAGAGCGTCGAGGGCGATCTGCACTGCGTGCCCGGTGCCGCGCTGCTCATCCTGCACGGCATGGATGACGGAGGAGCTGAACGCGTCGATCGCTGCCGAGACCTGATCGCGCTCGTGGCCGACGACCGCGACCAGGGTAGAGGCGCCGGCTCCGCTGACGGCACGCAGAGCGTGCTCGATCATGCTGCGGCCACCGACCTCGTGGAGGACCTTGGCGTGCGCGGACTTCATCCGCGTCCCAGCACCAGCGGCGAGGACGATCGCGGTGACCTGCTCAGACACTTTTATGTCGCCCTTCTTGGTAGAGCTCCCCGGGTAGGAGTCGAACCTACGTCGCTAATCCGCATTCAAAGTGCGGCGGGCCCTGCCGGCAGACCAACCGGGGATTGTTCTGGTGCCTTTCGTGCAGAACCAAGCGTACCGGTACTACTCGGCCTGCTTGGCGACGGCGAACACCCGGGCGAATGGGAAGACCGTGCCGTGCGGCGTGCGCGGATAGGCCTCGCGAAGAGCCGCTTTGTAGTCGTCGACGAACTCCTCGCGCAGTCCCTCGGGCAGCGCCTGGATGATCGGACGTGCACCCGTGCTGGAGATCCAGTCGAACACGGCGTCCTCACCGTGCAAGACGTGCAGATATGTCGTCTCCCATACGTCCACCTGCCAGCCGAGGTTGCTGAGCAGCTCGAGGTAGGCCTCGGGTCGGGTTCCGCGATCTCCGTGCAGGTCTTCGGTGTGGCTCGCGTACGGGCCGCGCGACGAGATCTCGTGCAGCAGCGTGTGGCTCGGGCCGGCGTGGTTGAACGGCACCTGCAACGCGAACGTGCCACCAGGCGCTACGTACGAGCTGAGCCGTTCGATCACGGCGAGCTGATCAGGCACCCACTGGAACAGCGCATTCGAGATGATGGCGTCGACCTCGACACCGGGCGCCCAAGTGGAGACGTCAGCGACCTCGTACGTGGCCCGATCGTCTCGGTTGTCGGCGTTGGCGCGCTCGATCATCTCCGCCGAAGAGTCAACTCCGTGAATCGCGGCCTCGGGCCACCTCGTACGCAGGACTGCCGTCAGGTGCCCCGGCCCGCAGCCGAGGTCGACGATCGAGCGCGGCTCACCTTGGATACGTCCCACGAGATCCAGGAACGGCCGCGAACGGTCATCCGCGAACTGCAGGTAGTGCGACGGATCCCAGCTCACGCGACCGTTGCTCGTTCGTACTGGCCGGCCAGCGACATCAGCCGGGCATCGTCGCCACGGCGGGCGATGAGCTGGATCGATAGCGGCAACCCCTCCTCGGCGGTCTTGCCGGCTGGCATCGAGACCGCAGGGATTCCGGCGTGGTTCCACTGCGCTGTGTAGGGATAGAACGAGTTCATCGCCAGCACAGTCCGGAGCGGGCCCTTGCCCTTCCAGTTCTCCACCGGCACGGCGGGCCCGGACATGACCGGCGTCAGGAGTACATCGACATCGAGCTTGTCGTGGATGCCGTCGCCCCACTCCTGGCCCTTGCGGATGGCCCAGTCGACAGCCTTCTTGCCGAACGGTCGACCGAGGCGGGCGATGCCCTTCGTACGCTTCTCGAGCTTCGACGGATCGTCGGTGCCATCGGCCGCGTCGCGGATGCCGGCGAGATAGCGGACCGTGAGCGACTTCGAGTCGGTGTCGTACGGGATCTTCACCTCAGTGACACTGTGTCCGGCAGCTCGGAAGGTCTCGGCGGCAGCCTCGAGGGCTGCGCGTACGCGGGGATCGAGCGGCAGGGCTTTGGTGGCAGCAGCCGCGCTGTAGGAGAGGCCGATCCGCAACGGCTCGGGGTCCTTGGCTGCGGCTGCGACGAGCGAGGTCGGGAAGGTGCCGAAGGTGTCGAGGAACAGTGCGCTGTCTGCCAAGCGCTGAGCCACGCTGCCCTGAGTCGACAGGTCGTGCCAACCCCCAGAGCTCGGCATGGTGTGGTGGGTCGGCTTGAATCCCACCAGCCCGCAGCACGAAGCCGGGATTCGGATCGATCCGGCGCCGTCCGAGGCTGTGGCGATGCCGACAACGCCCGCGGCGACCAATGCAGCCGAACCTCCCGACGAGCCGCCGGGAGTGTGAGCGTTGTTGTGGGGGTTGCGGGTGATGCCAAGGGCGTCCGACTCGGTGAACCCGAAGATCGCGAGCTCGGGCAAGCTCGACTTGGCGACGATGACAGCGCCAGCCGTGCGAAGGGCGGCGACGAGGTCGCTGTCCTGGTCGGGGATCGACGAGGCCGCATTGCTGCCCTTGCCTGTCACCTTGCCGGCGATGTCGAGATCGTCCTTGACGGCAATAGGAACACCGAGGAACGGTCCCGACTCCCCTGACGCCCGCCTGGCATCCGCGGCATCGGCGGCTGCGAGTGCTTCGTCGGCAAACACGGCGACGGTCGCGTTGATCGCCGCGTTGGCATGGTCGATGGCGGTGAGAGCTGCCTCGGTGAGCTGGCGCGACGTCAGCGTGCCGGCAGCAAGCAGCTCCGCCTGTCGGGTGGGTCCAGCGGCAAGGGCGTCGGCAGCATTCATACGGCGAATCTATGCCCCGGACGGGTCGAAAACAATCTCGACATCAAGAATCTTGACGCATACGATGGTGATATGTCCCCCGCGCAGGAAGATGACGTCGATCGACTCATCGCAGCGTGGCGGCACGAACGTCCGGACATGGATGTCTCACCGATGCAGGTGCTGAGCCGGGTCACTCGACTCGCGTTGCATCTCGATCGGGCCCGCAAGCAGGCGTTCGCTGATCACGATCTCGAGTCGTCGGAGTTCGACGTTCTGTCGGCCCTGCGCCGGGCCGGCAAGCCCTATCAGCTGTCCCCCGGCCAGCTCGTGCAGGAGACGCTGGTGACCAGCGGCACGATGACCAACCGCGTCGACCGACTGGTCAGCAAGGGACTCGTCGAGCGACTCCCCGATCCTGCTGATCGACGAGGCGTCCAAGTACGGCTGACCGCGCCTGGCAGGGTCGCGGTCGATGGCGCGATCGACTCACTTCTCGAGCACGAACATGAGCTGCTGGCCGGCCTGTCCCCCGACGAAGCCAAGACCCTCGCGGACTCATTGCGTACGCTTTCGCGCCCCTTCGACCACTGACGTTCGCCCAGCGGTGACAACGTAAACTCGTGCGGTGGCACATCTTCTCGGCGTCGAATCTGTTGGCGTGGACTTCCCAACCAAAACCGTCTTCGAGTCGGTGACCCTCGGCATCGACGAAGGTGACCGCATCGGCATCGTCGGCCGCAACGGCGACGGCAAGTCGACGCTGCTCGCGATCCTGGCCGGACGCCTCGAACCGCACTCGGGCCGCGTCACTCGCCGCGGCGGCGTGACGATCGGTGTGCTCGACCAGACCGACACGCTCGACCACGAGCAGACCGTCGGCCACGCCGTGGTCGGCGACATCCCCGAGTACGAATGGGCCAGCGACTCCAAGATCCGCGACGTCATTGCCGGACTCGTCTCCGACATCCCGTGGGACTCGAAGGTCGGCACCCTCAGCGGTGGCCAGCGCCGCCGCATCGCGCTGGCGGCACTTCTGATCGGCGACGACGACGTCCTGTTCCTCGACGAGCCCACCAACCACTTGGACGTCGAGGGCATCACCTGGCTCGCCGGGCACCTCAAGACGCGTTGGTCCAACAACTCCGGCGGGCTGCTGGTCGTGACGCACGACCGCTGGTTCCTCGACGAGATCTGCACGGCAACGTGGGAGGTGCACGACGGGATCGTCGAACCCTTCGAGGGTGGCTACGCGGCATACATCCTGCAGCGCGTCGAGCGCGACCGTCATGCCTCGGCGACCGAGTCCAAGCGCCAGAACCTCATGCGCAAGGAGCTCGCCTGGCTGCGCCGTGGCGCACCCGCGCGTACGGCCAAGCCGAAGTTCCGCATCGACGCCGCCAACGCGCTGATCGAGAACGAGCCGCCGCCGCGCAACCCGATCGAGCTCAAGCAGATGGCAACGGCGCGACTCGGCAAGGACGTCGTCGACCTGCTCGACGTGTCGGTCTCGTACGGCGACCTCCACGTTCTCAAGAACGTCGAGTGGCGCATCGGGCCGGGCGAACGTACCGGCATCCTCGGCGCCAACGGTGTCGGCAAGTCGACGCTGCTCAACCTCGTGATCGGCAAGGGTCAGCCGACGACGGGACGCGTCAAACGCGGCAAGACCGTCAAAGTCGTAGCCCTGACCCAGGAGCTCAACGAGCTCAAGGAGGTCGCCAACGACCGCGTCAGCGACGTCATCGGACGCCAGCGCACCGCGTACGTGTCCGGCGGCAAGGAGATGACGCCGTCGCAGCTGCTCGAGCGGCTCGGCTTCTCGAATGCGCAGATGGCCACTCCCGTACGCGATTTGTCCGGTGGCCAGAAGCGTCGCCTCCAGCTCTTGCTGATCCTGCTCGACGAGCCCAACGTGCTGGTACTCGATGAGCCGACCAACGACCTCGACACCGACATGCTGGCCGCGATGGAGGACCTGCTCGACGGCTGGCCCGGCACGCTGCTCGTCGTCTCGCACGACCGATACCTCCTCGAGCGGATCACCGATCAGCAGTACGCGATTCTCGACGGTCACTTCCGTCACCTACCGGGCGGTGTTGACCAATACCTGAGGCTTCGCAAGGAGCAGGATGCGCGGCCTTCCGGTGCTGCACCGGTGGCCGCCGCGGCGTCGGGTCTTACTAGCGCAGAGCTGCGCAACACCAAGAAGGAGATCGCGTCGATCGACCGCAAGATGGAGAAGCTGACGGCGCGCATCGACGCCCTTCATACGGAGATGGCTCAGCACGACCCCGCCGACGTACCCGGTCTCACGGCGATGACCAAGGACGTGGCTGACCTCGAGAAGCAGGTGTCAGATCACGAGCACCGCTGGATCGAGCTCTCGGAGCTGATCGACGCCTAGTTCGTCAGGCGAGCCGGGCGCCGGGGACAGGCCCGTGCGACTGCACGACATCGGCGCAGGCCGCAGCACTGGTCAGTGCGAACGCGATGTCGAGGCTGTGCTGCTCGTCCGACGCGAGGAACATCGCGGTCGGACCGGAGCCGGAGAGTATCGCGCCGAGTGCGCCCGCCTCGATGCCGACCTCGAGCGTGTCCTGCAGCTCAGGACGGAGTGAGAGCGCCGCCTCGGTGAGGTCATTGGAGAGCGCATCGCCAAGGGCATCCGCATCGCCGGCTCGCAGGGTAGCGAGCAGCGCATCGGGCACCTTGGGCTCAGGCACCTTGCCATCGGCGTTGAGTCGGTCGAACTCCGCGTACACGGCGGCCGTCGACAATCCTTCGGCCGCGATCGCGAACACCCAGTGGTACGAACCGCGCGCCAGGACAGGGCTGATGGTCTCGCCGCGGCCGCCGCCGACTGCAATGCCGCCATGCAGCAGGAACGGCACATCGCTGCCGAGCTTGGCGGCGAGGAACTCGAGGTCCGCACGTCCGAGCCCAGTGCCCCATGCGTCGTTGCACGCGACCAGAGCGGCGGCGGCATCCGCGGAGCCGCCCGCCATACCTCCGGCGACCGGGATGACCTTGCGAATCGCCAGGTCCACACCGCCGACGAAGCCCGTGTGTTCGCGCAGCAGCTTTGCTGCCTTCACCGCGAGGTTGTTGTCGTCCTCCGGCACAGTGGCCAGCTCGGAGCGTACGTCGAGCTCGGAGTTGACGACGATGTTGATCTCGTCATCCGCGCGACTGGTCGCGCGGACCTCGTCGTGGAGCCCCACGGCCTGGTAGACCGTGGCGAGCGGGTGAAAGCCGTCATCGCGGACCGGTCCGACACCCAGGTACAGATTGATCTTGGCGGGGACCCGGACGGTGGCGACGTTCACCCGGAACAACCTAGTGCGTGGCGCCGACCAGGGTCCGGAGACCTAGAAGGTCTTGTCCGTCACCACGTCGAGGTTGTGGAACGTCGGCGGCCCGTCGAGGAGTCCCGCGAGCTTGGCTGCGAACTCACCGGTCTCGGGGAGATTGGAGTTCTCCATCGCCGACTCGTACGAATCGAAGAAGACGATCGTCATGAAGCGCGTCGGATCGTCGCGATCCTGCGTCCTGATCGATCGGCGAACCGTGTACCGGCCCTCCGTCGCCGCCTCGAGCTCCGCGACCGCCGCCTCGATCTCCTCGCCGCGAGTCGTGTGTCCATCGATGATCTGAATGAATGTCATGGCCCTGCTCCTTTGCAGACTGACTTAGCCGCAGGCTACTCCTCGAGGAGAGGGTGAACGACTAGCTCAGAGAAACTGGCCGAGGCGGGCGAACTCTTCAATACCGAGCGATTCGCCGCGAGCTTGGGGCGAGATGCCCGCCTTGACCAGCGCTTCCTCGGCGGCGGCACCGGAGCCAGCGAGCACCGAGAGCGCCGCGCGCATGGTCTTGCGGCGCTGAGCGAAGGCGGCATCGATGACGGCGAACGTACGCAGGCGATGCGCCTCGTCGCCGGGCTCGGGGCGACGCTTCCAGGCAACCAGCGAGGACTCGACGTTCGGCATCGGCCAGAAGACATTGCGGCCGACAGATCCGGACAGGCGCATCTCGGCGTACCAAGCAGACTTCACCGACGGCACTCCATACGTCTTAGAGCCCGGTCCGGCGGCCAGCCGATGCGCGACCTCCGCCTGAACCATCACCAAACCAGTCTCGATCGACGGGAAGCGCTCGAAAAACGTGAGCAAAACCGGGACCGAGACGTTGTACGGGAGGTTGGCCACCATCGCCGTCGGCTCAGGACCGGGCAGCTCGGTGACCTTCATGGCGTCGGCCACGACGAGCCCGAAGTTGTCGACCTGGTCAGGCGCGTACGACGCGATCGTCGACGGCAGCTGAGCCGCCAACACGTCATCGATTTCGACGGCGGTGACATGGCGCGCGACCTCGAGCAGGCCTAGCGTCAACGAGCCAAGGCCCGGGCCGATCTCGACGACAACGTCATCGGAACCGATGCCAGAGGTCTTGACGATGCGGCGAACGGTGTTGGCATCGGTGACAAAGTTCTGTCCCCGCTGCTTGGTGGGCCGAATCCCGCAGGATTCAGCCAGCTCTCGGATGTCGGACGGACCGAGGAGCCGCGGCGGTGTCAGTCGAACCTCGCGTGGGCACATCCCCATTGGCCCCAGCCCGAACGAGCCTGAAGGATCTTGGCGTACTTGATCTGAACCTCACGGCTGTGCTGGTGAGGCAGACCAGGCCCGCCGACACTGCGCCACGTCGCGGCGCTGAACTGCAGACCGCCGTAATAGCCGTTGCCGGTGTTGATCGACCAGTTGCCACCGGACTCGCACTGGGCGATCTTGTCCCAGACGCTGTCGGGCGGAGTCGTGCTGGTGCCATGTGACTCAACCTGACCCACCGGCTTCACCAGCACTTCACGGGTCAGCACGATGCGATCACGGAGCTTGCCGTCGGCCATGACGAGGGTGACCTTCTCGCGGTTCTTGCCCTTCTTGCCTGCCTTGACGACATCGATCTCGCCCTTCATCGCCTCGGGATCCTTGCGGACCTTGACGGGGAACTTCACGCGCACGACCTCGGTCTTGGTGACCTTCTCGATGCGAACGACCTTGAGCTTCTGGTCCGGCTTCACGAAGGCGGCATTGCCGGGCTTGACCTCGTCGTCGTTGTCGAGCTCGACCTTCGCCTCTTCGAGCACCTTCGCAACGGTGGGCTCATTGGTCATCACCTTGGTGGACTTGCCGTCGGCAACCACGGTCAGGGTCTTCTCGCTGCTGACGACGATCTCCGAGCCCTTGCGAGACAGCAGAGCCGAACGCTTGTCGGACACGTACGCGCCGGCAGCCGGCTTCACGCCGAACCCGACGAGCGCTTGTCCGACCGTACGGTCAAAGATGATGTGCTCCGTGACGGTGCCGTCGACCGCGAGGGTGACGGGCTTCGCGTACGAGATGTCGATCGTGTCGCCATCGTCGACCGCCGCACTCGGCGAGGCGCTGAGCTTGTCGCCGGAGCGGATCGTGATGTCCTTGGCAGCCAGGACGTCGGAGACGGTGTCACCGAACGTACGGATCGTGTCCTTCTGTCCGTCGACCGTGACGGTGATGGTCTTGCTGAACGCGCCGTATGCGGCGGTGCCGCCGGCGACGATCAGGACGATCGCGAGGTTGAGAGCGATCAGCGAAGTGGATCTACGCGGCCGACGATGTGCGTGGCGATGTGTGTGGGGCGCTGCGTGAGGCACTGCTTAATCCTTGGAATCCGAGGTCATGGCAGTCTCTCACCATAGCGAGGGCCTCCGCAGGATCAAATTCGTTCTGGCCAGGACCCGCCGTAGGCCAGATCGGTGTTGGCGTTGATGTCCTGGCACAGGTCGTCGGCAGAAATGCCTAGCGTTTCAGCCATTAATCGCACTGTGAGTGGAATCAGGTACGACGCATTTGGCTGACCTCGGTGCGGCGAAGGTGTGAGGAAGGGCGCATCCGTCTCCACGAGGATCCGGTCGCGTGGCGTGACCAGCAGCGCCTCGCGCAGGTTGGCGGCGTTCTTGAATGTCACGGTGCCCGCGAACGACAGGAAGGCGCCTCGCTCGACGCATTCCTTGGCGAAGTCTGCGTCACCTGAGAAGCAGTGCATCACCGTACGGTCGGGCATCCCCTCGTCGTCGAGAACCTCGAGGACATCGGCGTGCGCGTCACGATCGTGGATCATCAGCGCCTTGTCGTGCCGCTTGGCCATCCTGACGTGTTCACGGAACGAGTGGTGCTGCGCTTCCTTGCCCTCGGCACCAGTACGGAAGTAGTCGAGCCCCGTCTCGCCGATGGCGCGTACATGGTCGCCGGAGCCCGCCAGCGAGTCGATCTCCGCGAGCGCTTCCTCGAGCTTGCCTGCTTCGGCGAGGCGCGGCGCCTCGTTCGGATGCAGCGCAACAGCAGCGACGACCGAGTCGTACGCCTGCGCGGTCTCGACTGCCCAGCGTGCACCGGGCAGATCGCAACCGACCTGGACGATGCGGGTGATGTTGACCGCGGCAGCGCGGTCGAGGGCCTCGTCGACCGTCATGCCGTCCACATCCCGAGGCGGCATGTCCATGTGGCAGTGGTTGTCCACCACGGGGAACGGCAGCCGTTCGGGCGTCTCGGGCCAGCTCACGCTGTCGCGGCCTCGATGCGCGGGAAGAGCGACGACGGCTTGGTGATCGTCGAACCGGTGGGCAGCTGACCCCAGGCGGCAACACCGTCGATGCGTTGGTCCGCCAGAGCACCCAGCACCGATTCGGCACCGAGCGCGTCCCACAGCACTGCGGAAGCCTTGGGGATGACCGGATTGAGGACGACCGCGAGCACGCGGAGGCCCTCGGCGGCCGTAGTCAGGATCGTCGCCAGCCGATCGCTGTCTCCCCCTTCAGATGACTCAGCGTCCTTGGCGACCTTCCACGGGGCCTGCTCGGTGATGTAGCCGTTGAGCTCGTCGACGATGCGCCATACGGCGGTCAGCGCGTCCTGCGGCGCGACGGCGTCGATCGCAGCATCCGCGTCCGCCACCGCAGCAGCAACGAGGTCGATGACCTTCTGCTCCGCCGGCGTCGACGCGCCTGCCGCGGGCAGCACACCGTCGAAGTACTTGCCGATCATCGCGGCCACCCGCGACGCGAGGTTGCCGAAGCCGTTGGCGAGCTCGGCGTGGTAGCGAGCGTGCATGTCTTCCCACGAGATCGAGCCATCGCTGCCGAACGTCAGTGCGCGCGCGAAGTAGTAGCGGTAGGCGTCGGAGCCGAAGGCGTCGACGATCTCGTCGGGACGGATGCCGTTGGCCTTGGACTTCGACATCTTCTGGCCGCCGACCAGGATCCAGCCGTGCGCGAACACCTGGTGCGGCACGGGCTTGCCAGCAGCCATCAACATGGCGGGCCAGATGACGGCGTGGAACCGGGCGATGTCCTTGCCGACCAGGTGGATGTTGGCGGGCCACACCTCGTCAAACCGCTTCTGGTCGGTGCCGTAGCCGACCGCGGTCGCGTAGTTGAGCAGCGCCTCGATCCACACGTACATGACGTGCTTGTCATCCCACGGCACGTCGATGCCCCAGTCGAATGTCGAGCGGGAGATCGAGAGATCGCGCAGCCCGCGCGAGACGAAGGAGATCGCCTCGTTGCGTGCCGACTCGGGCTGGATGAAGGTCGGGTTGGCTTCGTAGAAGTCGAGCAGCTTCTGCTGGTAGTCGCTGAGGCGGAAGAAGTAGTTCTCCTCGGTCTGGAACTCCAGACGAGTGCCGTCGATCCTGGAGACCTTGAAGCCCTGGTCGTCGCCTTCGCCGTCAATGACGTCGTCCTCGGCGATGAACTCCTCGGCGCCGACGCTGTAGTAGCCCTCGAAGCTGCCCTTGTAGACGGCGTCACGGTCAAAGAGGTCCTGCCAGAACGCCTTGGAGCCGTC
Source organism: Propionibacteriales bacterium (assembly GCA_038256885.1). GTDB lineage: Bacteria > Actinomycetota > Actinomycetes > Propionibacteriales > Nocardioidaceae > Aeromicrobium. The sequence continues at coordinate 11,287 of JBBSJW010000030.1, read as the reverse complement.
CTCGTGGCGCTTCTCGGTCGTACGGATGAAGTCGTCGTTGGCGATGTCGAGGGTGGCGAGCAGCGGCTTCCACTCGTACTCGACGAGCTTGTCGACCCACTCCTGCGGGCTCACGCCGTTGTCCTCGGCCTTGCGGAGGACCTTCTGGCCGTGCTCGTCGGTGCCCGTCAGGTACCAGACGTTCTCGCCGCGCTGACGGTGCCAGCGCGTGATGATGTCACCCATGACCGTCGTGTAGCCGTGCCCGATGTGCGGGGCATCGTTGACGTAGTAGATCGGGGTGGTGACGTAGAACGTGGAGTCGGACACGCCCTCAATCCTAGTGAGTGTGTTCAGTCATCTCGTACGCCGATCTCGCAGCGGACTCCTGCGGGACCCCCTCCACGCTCCGACGTCTTCAGGACATTGGCTCGGTATGACGCTGGAGTCGCAAGGCGGCCGAACCGATCATGAGCATGCCGATGCCAGCGATGATGAAGCCCGCGGGCGGTAGGAAGTCGGCGAGGAGCGGCACCGGACCACGCAAGGACTGCTCGAACGATTCGCTGACGATCGCCAGCACCATGCCTCCGAGAACGATCCAGATTGCCGGCGCAGGGAGGACGCCGGCCCGGCTCATACCGACCGCAAAGAGCACGATGCCCACGAGTGTCGCCACGGCCGCCACCGCTGCCACGATCAGGAACACGGTCTCGGCCACGTCCTGTGCGGCCCCGTCGACGGCTGCATCGATCAGGTCTCCGCTGAGAATCAGTGCGATCGCCGCTCCAAGGCCGATCAGAGTCAGCTGAACGCCCCACCTGCCGGGCGCGCCATCGGCACCGCCCTGGAGTCGGCGCAGTCCCGGCATCGAGGCCAAGAACAGGATCGCCGCGACGCCCATGAGCAAAAAGGCATCGCCAGACACGAATTCGACTAGCAGGGGCACGACGACGAAGAGCGTTCCTGCGGCAAGCGTGACCGGCCCGACGAGGTTTCTACGAGAAGAGGTCTGGTACTGGGTCATGGCAATCTCCTGGGGTCTGGGTGTAGTACCCGCGACGCTAGGAGTTGCGGGCGTACGTCTCCACCCGCTCCGGTACACACTTCGACCCTCCCTAAGCACGGTCGAGAATCCTTCTCCAGAAGGGTCACGGAATCCTTCGCCCATGGCTAGCGTGGAGTGGTGAAGTCGATACGGGCGTTGGCGAGCAAGGTCACGACCTGGTGGGACTTGACCCTGATGGTCTCGCTCTTCACGCTCTCGATCGTCGAAACGCTCAGCGGCCCCGGCGACCGACCCGGGCTACGAGCGGTCGCCGCGGGCATCACGGTTGTCGGCGTGGCATTTCGGCGCAAGCTTCCTCTGTTGATGGTCGCCATCGTGGCCTTCGGACTGTCAGCCGAGTCCATCCTTCTGGAGTCCCCCGATGAGTTGGGCGTTCTTCTTGCAGTCGTCGTCGCCGCATTCTCGGTGTCCGTGTACTCGCCGCCGCGTGATGCTCTGATCGGGCTCACCCTGCTGAGTATGGCGATCGCGGTTGCTGTCGCGACTGATCCTTCTGACACCCTCAGCAACGTCCTCCCCACGCTTCTCCTGTTCGTTGTCGTCCCAGGCGGAATTGGCTTGACTGTCCACCGGCGACACCGCGACATCGCCGGCCTCCACCTCGAGGCAGCTGCCCTGACGACTCGGGCCGAAGAAGCCGTCGACGCCGAACGCCGCAGGATCGCCCGCGAACTTCACGATGTCGTCTCGCATGCCGTCACGCTCATCGCCGTCCAGGCCGAGTCAGGGCAGGCGGTTATCGATCGCGACACCGAATCGGCGCGCCGTTCGCTGTCCGCCATCGGCGAGGCGAGCCGCGATGCTCTGACCGAGCTCGACCGAATGCTCCGCCTTCTCGGCCCCGACGACGCTCGTGACGTGGACTCCGGTCTCGGCGGCCTGCCGGCCCTCATCGCCGGGGCGAGAGCCGCCGGGCTTCACGTCACGGTGGAGGAGAAGGGAAGGCTCCAAGGTTTGTCCCCGACCGCGGATCACTGCGCCTACAGGGTCGTTCAGGAAGGCCTCACGAACGCCTTGCGCCATGCCCCCGGCAGCAATGTCACGGTCCACATCGGCGATGACGGCGACAACGTCCTCATCGATGTGACCAGCCTCGGCGCGAGTCGCAGCACCGCATACGGGGGTACCGGGCGCGGACTTGCCGGGCTCCGGCAACGGGTTCTCGGACTGGGCGGGACGCTCGACACGGAGACAAGCCACAGCGGAGACTTCAGCCTGCATGCGGCCGTGCCTGTGAAAGCCTCGTGATCACGGTTGTCGTCGCCGACGACGAGGCACTCGTCCGGGACGGCTTGATAGCGATCGTCAACAGCGATCCGGACATCACCGTGGTAGGCACCGCGACAGACGGCGCCGGCGCGGTCGAAGCGGTCCTTGAGACAGGCCCCGACATCGTTCTGATGGACGTACGCATGCCCGGCATGGACGGGATCGAGGCGACCCGGCGGATCATCGACTCGAACAGCCGGACCCGCATCCTGGTGCTCACCACGATCGATGCGGACGACGTCGTCTACAACGCGCTTCGAGCCGGAGCGAGCGGCTTCCTACTCAAGAGTGTTCCCCGCGAGCAGTTGTGGTCCGGGATCCGGGCGGTGGCAGCCGGCGAAGCGCTGCTGGCCCCCAGCATCGTCCGGCACCTGATCGAGGCCCACCTCGAGCGCGGTCCTGCTCTCGAAAGTTCGGCCATCGACCTAACCCGTCGCCAGACCGACGTGGTTCGGCTCATCGCAAAAGGGCTGACAAACAGCGAGATCGCTGCCCAACTCCACCTTGCCGAGACAACTGTCAAGGGTTACGTCAGCGAAGCGCTCAACCGGCATGGCCTGCGCGACCGGGCACAGCTTGTCGTACTGGCATATGAGAGTGGCCTCGTCCACCCGGGCACCCACAGCTGAGTGTGACTCAGGAGTGCGCGGCGTCGTAGACGTCCTTCTTGCGGGCCCCGGTCTCACCGGCAACCTGCTCGACGGCGTCCTTGCGCGACAGCCCCTCGGCCTGGCGTTCTGCGACGAGTGCCTTGAGGTCCTCGGCGGTGTAAGTACGCGCGTCAGCAGGTGCTCCGCCGACGACGATCGTGACCTCGCCACGGATGCCTTGCTCCTGGCCAGCGGCCCATTCCACCAGCTCGGCGAGTCCGCCGCGGGCGACCTCCTCGTACGTCTTGGTGAGCTCCCGGCACACCGCCGCCGGCCGCGAGGCGCCGAACACGTCGGCCATGGACCGCAGCGTCGCCTCCGTACGGTGCGGCGACTCGAAGAACACCATCGTGCGCCGTTCGGAGATGAGCTCGATGAACGCCGTCGTACGCTCCCCCGCCTTGCGCGGCGGAAAGCCCTCGAAACAGAACCGGTCGACGGGCAAGCCCGAGACTGCGAGGGCCGTGAGCACCGCAGAAGGACCGGGGATTGCCGTGACGGCGACGTCAGCCTCGATCGCCGCGACGACGAGTCGATAGCCGGGATCGGACACGCTGGGCATACCCGCGTCGGTCACCAGCACGACTGTCAACCCGTCACGGAGCATCGTCGCGAGCTCCGGCGTACGACGTTCCTCGTTGCCCTCGAAGTACGACACGACGCGGCCCTTGATCTCGATGCCGAGATCGGAGGTGAGTCGCTTGAGCCGGCGGGTGTCCTCTGCGGCGACGACATCGGCGGTCGCGAGTGCCTCACCGAGTCGGCTGCTCGCGTCAGCGACCTGGCCGATGGGTGTCGCGGCGAGGATCAGCATGCGTCCCATCCTCGCCTACGATCGAATGGTGACTCGTGCACTCCTCCCTCTCGACCGCGTGTCAGAGCGCGCTTGGGGCTGGATCGGCCCCATCGGAGTCGCGGCGCTCGCCTTGGTCATACGCATCTGGAACGTCGGCCATCCGAACAGGTTGATGTTCGACGAGACCTACTACGCCAAGGACGCATGGTCACTGCTCAAGCACGGCTATGTGCAGGACTACGTCGAGAAGGCGAACGAGAAAGTTGTTGCCGGTGACCTCACCGGGCTGATGACCGGGCAGCCGACACAGATCACCCACCCCGACGGCGGCAAGTGGATCATCGCGATCGGCGAGCAGATCTTCGGACTCGACTCATTCGGCTGGCGGATTTCGGCCGTCGTGATCGGCGCTCTCACCGTTCTCGTCCTCACCCGCCTGGTCCGGCGGCTGACCGGCTCAACCATCATCGGATGCTTTGCAGGGCTACTGCTGTGCTTCGACGGACTCCACTTCGTCATGTCGCGCATCGCCCTGCTCGACGGGTTCCTGGCGTTCTGGATCATCAGCGGCGTCGCCTGCCTGGTCGCCGATCGCGACTGGATACGCGAGCGGCTGCACCGCTTCCATCTAATTCGCCCATGGCAGCTCCTCGCGGGAGTCTGCTTCGGCATGGCGTGCGGAACCAAGTGGAGCGGCGTCTACGTGCTCGCCGTGTTCGGCGTGCTCGTCGTGATCTGGGAGGTGCTGGCGCGGCGGGACCACACCGAGGATCGCGGTCTGCAGCATCATTGGGTTCGCACGACGCTGGCGGTGGGCGTGCCTGCGTTCTTCTCGATCATCGGCGTCGCCTTCCTCGTCTACATCGCCACCTGGACCGGTTGGCTGATCCACCACGACCTGTATGAGCAGCGCTTTGGCCAGGGCATCGGCGAGGGCAAGGGATGGGGCGCCTACGTCAATGACCCGACCGGCGGGCCGCTTGGTCCGACATTCGACGCGTTCAGATCACTCTGGCACTACCACCGCATCACCTGGGAGTTCCACACCGGTGACTACCTCGCTGGCAAGACGCATCCGTACCAGTCCAACCCCCTGGGCTGGCTCGTGATGGAGCGGCCCGTCGGGGTCGATGCACAGAACAACCTTCCCGCCGAGTCGTGCGGAACGTCTGCCACGTCGAGCTGCATGCGTGAGGTGCTGCTGCTCGGCAACCCGGTGTTGTGGTGGACCGGCGCCCTGGCTCTGATCGCAGCAGTCGTCGCGTGGTTCACCACCAAGGCAGGGCCCTTGAAGTACCTGCGCTGGGAGATCCCGATTCTTGGCGTGGCCGCCAGCTGGTTGCCCTGGTTCATCTCGTCGGGTCGACCGATCTTCTCGTTCTACGCCGTGGTCTCGATCCCGTTCACCATCATCGCGATCTCGCTCATCGTGAGTGGTCTCGTCAAAGCCGCCGAGACCCCACGTCAGCGCTACGCGGTGTGGCTCGTCGCTGGCGTACTCCTGACCGCGGTTGTCTCGACGTTCTGGTTCTTCCACCCGATCTACACCGATGAGCTGATCAGTTATGACGCCTGGCGCGACCGCATGTGGTTCAACCGCTGGATCTAGCTCGTGCCTACGATGGCGCAATGCCTTGGACCGCGCCCGCGATCGACCCAGTAGACGGCCCGCTCACCGGACCTGACCGTCCGATCCTCGAGACCTTCCTCCAGTGGGAGCGCGCGACACTCCTCAACATCTGCGCCGGACTCACCGGCGAGCAGCTGGTCCTCCAGCCCGTGCCACCTTCGAATCTGTCGCTGCTCGGCCTCGTACGACACATGGCGAAGGTCGAGCGCACCTGGTTCCGCATACGTGCTGGCGCCACCGGCATCGAACCGCTGTATGACCTGTCACTCAGCAAGGACCACGACTTCGAGCACCTCATGCCGGAGGAGGCACCCGCCGCGTTCGAGCAGATACAGGAGGAATGGCGGCTGGGCGATGCCGCGGTCACTGAGATGTCGTTCGACGACACCTTCACGAACCATGGCGAAGACATGTCATTGCGGATGACGTACGTGCACATGATCGGCGAGTACGCCCGCCACAACGGGCACGCCGACATTCTTCGCCAGGCGATCGACGGCGTGACCGGCCGTTAGGCGGTCGCGCCCTTGAGGGCCAGGCCGACGATCCAGGCGATGTCCTCGGCGGCTTCGAGCGACGACTTCGAGGGTCGGGTGATCGCCGACAGCACGAGACGTACGACGACCTCGACGGCGACCTCGAGCTCGGCGTCGGTCAGGGGCACCGGTGGGTAGAGATCGATGACCGACTGCTTGACGACCGTCACGGCCGCTTCGACGATCTCGCCCGACTCCGTGGTCAGAATCTGCAGGAAGTCTGCGTCTTGCTCCTCGGGGAGCGACGTCACGATCGTGCGGACGAGCAGGCTCTGCTCCCCCATCAGCAGGGCGCCTTCGCAGGCGGCACGAATCCCGTCGACGAGTGCGGTCTCCGCTGCCATACGCTCGCGCACGATGTCGAGGAACCGCCCCAGCTCGCGCATCGCAAGCTGCTCGGCAAGGCCGTGCTTGTTGCCGAACTCGTTGTAGACCGTCTGCCGACTGACTCCGGCGGCATCGGCGATGCCAGCCATGGTCAGGCTCGACCAGCCGGAGGTCTCGATGACATCCTGCGCTGCATCCAGCAGGCGCTCTCGCACGGGCACGCGCACCTCGACAGTCATGACAGGACATCCTCGAGGCGGACGCCGTCAGCGATCCACTTGCGGGCCGTGCGGATCTCGCCGGGACGGGCCATCGCGACTGCACCTCGTACGATGCCGTCCTCCAGCAGATACGCGGTGAAGTCGTGCTCCGTGAGCGAGCCGCGTACGACGAGCTCGTGCGTCGCCAGCGGCCAGCCGACTACTTGGAGCGTGTGTCCGTACTGGTCGGACCAGCACCACGGCACTTCGCTGAACGCCACGTCGCCCCCAGCCATGACCTTGCCGACGGCAGTGCCGTGATTCTGTGCACCCTGCCAGTGCTCGACGCGATGGCGGCCGCCCAGAACCAGATTGGGCTGGTTGGCGACATCGCCGGCGGCGAAGATGCCCGGTGCGGACGTGTGGCCGAACTCGTCGACCAAGATGCCGCCGCCGTCCTCGGGCGGTGCGATCGCGAGACCTGCCTGCTCCGCGAGCGCGACATTCGGCTCCATGCCGACGGCGACCACCACGACCGGCCCGGACCAGGATCGTCCGTCACCGGCTCGCACGACGGTCTTGCCTTCCCCCTCATCGGACGCAGTGGTGATCGATTCAACGGTCACGTTGGTGTGAAGGTCAGCGCCCTCGGACTTGTGCAGATCGACATACATCTGCGCGAGCTCCGGAGGGAGAAGGCGCGGCAGCGGCACATCGGCTGTCTCAAGGAGTGTGACCTCGCATCCAAGCCCGCGAGCACTCGCGGCAATCTCGGAACCGATCAAGCCGGCGCCAACGACGATGAGGTGCTTGCCGGCAGCCATCTCTGGCTGAAGGCGCGGAACGTCAGCAACCGACCGGAGCGTACGGATGCCCATCGCGTCCCACGGGTTGCGCGCTCGGCCGCCGGTCGCCAGCAGCAGCTGGTCGTAGGCCAACTCCTCGCCGCCGAGATGGACAGCGCCGTCGCCGATCGACGTGACCGTGGTGCCGGTGCGCAGGGTGATCTGCTGGTCAGCGAACCATTCCGCCTTCTTGATGCGGATCTCGTCCGTCGTCTTCTCGCCCCGAACGATCTCCTTGGAAACCGGCGGACGACGATAGGGCAGCTCGGGCTCATCGCCGATCAGGACGATCTCACCCTGACGGCCGGCCGCACGGAGTGCACCAGCGGCACTCACTCCGGCGACACCAGCACCGACGATGACAGTCCTCACGGGTCAGACCAGCTCCAACATCTCGAAGTCAGCCTTCGCGGCGCCGCAGTCGGGGCATGTCCAGTCGTCGGGGATGTCCTGCCACTTCGTGCCGGGCGGGATGTTCTCCTCTTCCCAGCCTTCGGCCTCGTCGTAGATGAATCCGCACTGCTGGCACTCCCAGCGCTTCATGTCTGTTCCTTCTTGGCGCGCGTTTCCGCCGCGATGATGTTGCCGTCCTGGTCGTTGTGCTCGAACTCCTCGATCGGCACGAAGTCGACCTGTTCGCGCACACCGCAGTCGGGGCACGTCCAGTCGGCGTCGACCTCGGCGAACGGGGTTCCAGCCGGCCAGCCCTCGCGAGGATCGCCCTTGTCCTCGTCGTACACGTACTCACAGTTGGGGCAGATGAACTGGCTCATGCGGCGACCTTCTCCCCCGAGCCGTACTTCCTCGCGTACTTGGCAGCCGTACGTGGGTGGACGTTCGCAAGGCTGAGGTCTCCGTCGTAGTGCTGCATGACGCGCTTGTCCATCACCGAGCGCCAGATCTGCGGCACCCACGAGAGGACGATCATGCCTGCATAACCCGTGGGGAGCACCGGAGCTTCCTTGAAGTCACGCAACGCCTGGTAGCGACGGGTCGGATTCGCGTGGTGATCACTGTGGCGCTGCAGGTGATAGAGAAGCACGTTCGTGCCGATGTTGTTGCTGTTCCAGCTGTGGCTCGGATTGACCCGCTCGTAGCGTCCGGACTCGAGCAGCTGGCGCTTCATGCCGTAGTGCTCGAGGTAGTTGACCGACTCAAGGAGCCAGATGCCGGCGATCGCCTGAAGCACCAGGTACGGAAGGATCTCGGGGCCGAACGCAATGGTCAGCCCGCCCCACAGCACGACGGAGAACATCCAGGCGTTGAACAGATCGTTCTTGATCGACCAGTGGGTCTTCTTCTGGCGCGCGAAGCGCTTCTTCTCCAGCCCCCACGCGCTCTTGAGGCTGCCCCACATCGTGCGAGGCATGAACTCCCACACAGTCTCGCCGAGGCGGCCGCTCGCGGGGTCCTCGGGAGTCGCGACGCGTACGTGGTGGCCACGGTTGTGCTCGATGAAGAAGTGTCCATAGAAGGTCTGCGCGAGTGCGATGCGGGCGAACCAGCGCTCGTACTCCTCCTTCTTGTGACCCAGCTCGTGCGCGGTGTTGATGCCGATTCCGGCGACCATGCCAAGACCGAGTGCCAGGCCGATCTTCTGGACGACAGTCAACGGATCGTCGATCCCGGGAAGCGTGCCGCCACCGAGCAAGTAGGCGCCCCAGATGAGGCCGACGATCTGTACGGGGATGAACGCGTAGGTCACCCAGCGGTAGTAGCGGTCCTCCTCCAGCGCGTCGATGATCTCGTCAGGCGGGTTGTCGCGATCGATGCCAGCAATGACATCGGCGATCGGGATCAGTACGAAGACGAAGAACGGGCCGAAGTACCACGACAGCGTCGAATCGGTCCACGAGTACAAGCCCCACATGGCCATGGGGATGAGCGGGATGATCGCGCCCATCAGCCACAGATAGCGCTTGCTGTCCCGCCACTGGATGTCGACTCCGTCGACCGTTGCCTGGATCGTCATGATGGTCCTCCTTGTGCACCCTGGGGGCCGTCTCAACGACGGGCACTTTACACGAAGGTATCAAATGTAAAGTGACACGGCAAGGGGCGGAGGGCGACTAGCTCCCGACCTTTCCGCGATCCAGATCGTGAAGGTCGAACGCGACACCCTTCTGCTCGAACGTGTCCATGAACCTCGGGCGAATGCCGGTCGGAATCTGGGTTCCTCGGTACCTTCCATTTGCGTCAAGTCCGGCAGCGTGGTCGAAGACGAAGACATCCTGGAGCACGACAAGGTCGTTCTTCATGCCGAGCACCTCCGTGATTGCTGTGATACGGCGCGAGCCATCACGCATTCGATCAAGGTGAATGATCACGTCGACAGCCGAAGCCACCTGCTCTCTGATCGCCCACGCGGGCAGATCCGTCTCGGCCATCAGCGACATGGTCTCGAGGCGCGCGACCGCTTCTCGTGGCGAGTTCGCGTGCAAGGTCGAGATTGACCCGTCGTGGCCGGTGTTCATTGCCTGCAGCATGTCGAGCGCCTCGGCGCCACGGCACTCACCGACCACGATGCGGTCGGGGCGCATGCGAAGTGCGTTTCGAACGAGGTCGCGAATCATGATCTCGCCGGCATCCTCGAGGTTGGGTGGCTGGGCTTCCAGTGTCACGACGTGCCGCTGTCGCAGCTTGAGCTCCAACGTGTCCTCGATCGTCACGATGCGTTGATTGGCCGGGATGAACGATGCGACCACATTGAGGAGCGTGGTCTTTCCGGTTCCCGTACCTCCCGAGACCACGATGTTGAGCCGGGCGTCGACGCAAGCCTTCAGAAGATCGGCGACAGCCTGGGTCATCGTCCCCAATCCCACGAGGTCGTCCACCTCGTAGGGAGTGTCGGAGAACTTTCGAATGTTCAGGGATGATCCATGGACGGCCAGCGGCGGGATGATCGCGTTGACGCGCGAACCGTCGAGCAGGCGGGCGTCGACCAACAGAGAGGTCGCGTCGATGTTGCGGCCCACCCGAGCAACAAGTCTTTCGATGACCGACCGTAGGTGCTCCTCGGAGTCGAAGCGCACCCTCGTCATCGTCAGGCGACCGCCGCGCTCGACATATACCTGCTCGTGGCCATTGACCATGATCTCCGTGATCGTCGGGTCGTCGAGCATGCGTTGCAGCGGACCAAGGCTCGACGTGTCGTCCTCGATGTCCTGAATCTGCCGGGATCGCTCGTCAAGGGGTGCGGCCGCGGTGGGTTCGGTCGCCTTGGGGGGCGTCGGATGCGGATCAGGCTCAGCAGGTCTCCGGCCCGGGACCGGGACCGCTGCGTCGGTCGGGGCCGCGGGCTCTGGCGCCTCAGCCGGTTCGCTCGGGCGTAGGCTGTCGAGTCGGTCGTTGAGCCTGCTCATGCTCTCTTCTCCGGACTCGTCTCTTCCTGCTCTCCCTGAACCTGCACTTCCTGACTCGACTCTCTCTCAGCCTGCTCCTCCTCCGCCCTCACACGCCTGCGCTTCCCATCCCTGCGCTTTCGGCGCCCGCCCGGCTCATTCTGACTCGCCTCTCCCTGAACCTGCTCCTCTACGCTCGTCACGCGCCTACCCTTCCGTTCCCAGCGCTTTCGGCGCCCACCCCGCTCGCCCTGACTCCCCTCGTCTTCGTCTTGCCCGTCTTCGGCCTGCTCGTCCTCTTCTTCGTCTTGCCCGTCCTCGTCTTGCCCGTCCTCGTCCTGCTCTTCCTCGGCCTGCTCTTCCTGCTCTTCGTCGGCCTGCTCTACCTGCTCTTCGCCAGCTTGCTCGGCCTTCTCTTCCTGCTCTTCGTCGGCCTGCTCTACCTGCTCTTCGCCAGCTTGCTCGGCCTTCTCTTCCTGCTCTTCGTCGGCCTGCTCTACCTGCTCTTCGCGAGCTTGCTCGGCCTTCTCGGCCTGCTCTTCCTCAGCCTGCTCTTCCTCAGCCTGCTCTTCCTCAGCCTGCTCTTCCTCAGCCTGCTCTTCCTCAGCCTGCTCTTCCTCAGCCTGCTCTTCCTCAGCCTGCTCT
>JBBSJW010000029.1:0-37000 GCA_038256885.1 Propionibacteriales bacterium | reverse complement strand
TTGAACGAGAACCGACCTTGCTGGTAGCCGCGCATCTTGGCTTCGGGTGTCTGCGCGAACAGCTTGCGTACGTGGTCGAACACGCCGGTGTAGGTCGCCGGGTTGGATCGCGGTGTCCGGCCGATCGGTGACTGGTCGACGTGGATGACCTTGTCGACCTCGTCGAGACCGCTGATCGAGCGGTGGCGACCCGGGATCGTACGAGCTCCGTAGATCGTGCGAGCAAGCTGCGTGTAGAGGATGTCGTTGACCAGCGTGGACTTGCCCGAGCCGGATACGCCTGTGACTGCGACGAGCATGCCGAGCGGGAACGTGACGTCGATGTCCTGGAGGTTGTGCTCCTTGGCGCCGTGCACCGTCAGCTCGCGTCCTTCAACGCGGGGACGACGCTTCTCGGGCAGCGGGATCGACAATCGGCCGGAGAGGTACTTGCCGGTGACGGAGTCCTTGCTCTCGAGCAGCTCCTTGACCGGTCCCGAGACGATGACCTGTCCCCCGTGCTCGCCGGCGCCGGGACCGATGTCGACGGCCCAATCTGCGGCGCGGATGGTGTCCTCGTCGTGTTCGACGACGATCAGCGTGTTGCCGAGGTCGCGGAGCCTGAGTAGGGTCTCGATCAGGCGGTGATTGTCGCGCTGGTGCAGGCCGATCGACGGCTCGTCGAGGACGTACAGGACGCCGACGAGACCGGCACCGATCTGGGTCGCAAGACGGATGCGCTGCGCCTCACCACCGGACAGCGATCCGGCAGCGCGATCGAGTGCGAGGTAGTCGAGGCCGACATCGAGCAGGAATCGCAGGCGCTCGTTGATCTCCTTGAGGACGCGTTCGCCGATCTGGAGCTCGCGGTCGGTCATCTCGAGGGTGCCGAGGTAGGTCGCTGCGTCGGCAATCGAGAGCGCGCAGACCTCGGCGATGTTCTTGGGTCCGAGCTCCTTGGAGTTGAGCTGGACGGCGAGGATCACCGGCTTGAGTCGAGTGCCGCCACACGTCGGGCAGTGCACCTCGCGCATGAAGCCTTCGAGGCGCTCACGATTGGTCTCGGAGTCTGTCTCGTCGTGGCGACGCTCGAGGTAGGTGATCGCACCTTCGAACGCGGTGTAGTAGGACCGCTCGCGGCCGTAGCGGTTCTTGTACTTGACGTGAACCTTCGTCGGATGACCGTGCAGGACCGCCTGGCGTACGTTCTCTGGCAGATCGCCCCATGGCGTGTCGGCACTGAACTTCAGCTCCTGAGCAAGGGCGCCGATGATCCGAGAGTAGTAGTCGGCGACATGCGCTGACGACCACGGCGACACGGCACCTTCGTTGAGCGACTTGCTCTCGTCGGGCACGACCAGCTCGGGGTCGACCTCCATTCGAGTGCCGAGACCGTGGCACTCAGGGCAGGCACCGAATGGTGCGTTGAACGAGAACGACCGCGGCTCCAGCTCATCGACGGCGAGCGGGTGGTCGTTGGGGCATGCGAGCTTCTCGGAGAACCGCCGCGTGCGGTTGAGGTCGTCCTCGTCCAGGTCGACGTAGTCGACGATCACCAGACCATCGGCGAGGTTGAGCGCAGTCTCGACGGATTCGGTGAGGCGCTGTTGCATCGTGTCCTTGACCTGCAGGCGGTCGACCACGACGTCGATCGTGTGCTTCTTCTGCTTCTCGAGCTTGGGCGGCTCGTCTGACAGCATGTGCAGCTCGCCGTCAACCATCGTGCGGCTGAAGCCCTGGGTCTGCAGCTGGCGGAAGAGCTCGCCGTACTCACCCTTGCGGCCACGAATCACAGGTGCGAGCACCTGGAACCTCTGACCCTCGTCGCCACCCAGGATGCGGTCGACGATCTGCTGCGGTGTCTGCCGGGCGATCGGCTCGCCGCACTCGGGGCAGTGCGGTCGGCCGGCGCGGGCATAGAGCAGGCGGAGGTAGTCGTAGACCTCGGTGATGGTGCCGACTGTCGATCGCGGGTTGCGGCTCGTGGACTTCTGGTCGATCGAGACTGCCGGCGAGAGCCCTTCGATGAAATCGACGTCGGGCTTGTCCATCTGGCCCAGGAACTGGCGCGCATATGCCGACAGCGACTCGACGTAGCGACGCTGGCCCTCGGCGAAGATCGTGTCGAACGCGAGGGATGACTTGCCCGAGCCGGACAGGCCCGTGAACACAATGAGCGAGTCTCGTGGGAGGTCGAGAGAGACGTCCTTGAGGTTGTGCTCACGTGCGCCGCGGATGACGAGGCGGTCTGTCACTTGTTCCCCTGGCAGTTCGAAATTCGGGCGGTCTACTGACGGCCTCCATCGTAACGACGACGCCTGACAGAAACATTCCGAAAGGTGCGGCCCGAGACGATGCTGAGGACTCGTATGCTCCCCTGCATGACGTACACAGGTGAGGTCGAGGTCGGCGGTCCAGCAGATGTCCAGGAAGCCGGTGACCTGCAGATCACCAAGGTCGCCGTCGGCGGGATGTCCAACAACGCGTACCTGCTCACGTGCAACCTCACCGGCGAGCAGGCGCTGATCGACGCCGCTGACGAGGCAGACACCCTGCAGGCCCTCATCGGCGATGGCGGTCTCGCCCGCGTCATCACGACACATGGGCACTTCGACCACTGGCAGGCTCTGGCTGCTGTCGTCGAGGCCACCGGCGCCGAGACCGTGGCTGGCGATGACGATGCAGACGAGCTACCCGTGCCGGTCGACGTGCGCGTCCAGACAGGTGCCCGCGTACGGGTTGGCTCCTGCGAGCTCGAGGTCATCGGCATCGTCGGCCACACACCGGGATCGATCGCCCTCGCGTACGACGACCCGGATGGCATCGTGCACCTCTTCACGGGTGACTCACTGTTCCCCGGCGGAGTCGGCAACACCTTCGGCGATGCAGACGCGTTCGTCAGCCTGATCAACGACGTCGAGTCCAAGATCTTCGGCCGCTTCCCCGACGACACCCACGTCTACCCGGGCCACGGCAACGACACTGTGCTCGGTACCGAGCGTCCTCAACTCGCTGAATGGCGCGAACGCGGCTGGTAGGCGATCTTTTCGACTGGCGCATTGGGCGGCAGCGCCTAGCGTTTCTCATATGAAGCTGATCGTCGCCGCGGCAGTGGTGCTGACCCTGACCGCGTGTGGGTCGGACTCGGAACCCGGGCGAGCGGCAACGTCCGCCGAGCTGCAGCAACAAGCCTGCTCCGAGGTGCGCGAGGGTGTCGACGCGTTCAACAATGCGGACTACGCCGCCACGGTCTCCCATTTCAAGAAGGCGATCGCGCCGGCCACGGCCTTCGCCAAGGCCACATCAGCCAGTGATGCTGATGACCTGCTGAACGCGGTCAGGTACTACGCGGGCCTCCAGCCGCGTGAGTACCCCGAAGCCGCGAGAACGTCGTCCGACTTCGCCAAGTACAAGTCGATCACGCTCGGCCAGTGCGTCCCGTCAGGCGAGGTGCCAGATGATGACGACGAGATCCCGACCTAGAAGGTGACGGGGAGCTCGTCGACGCCGTACACGAACGACAGCTGACGGAAGCTCAACTCTTCTTGCGGCTTTGCGAGTGCGAGGTCGGGGAAGCGTTGGAACAGCTTCGGAAGCGCAATGCGCAGCTCCATACGTGCGAGCTCGGCGCCGATGCAACGGTGAATGCCGTGGCCGAATGCGAGGTGGCCGCTCTCGGGCAGCCGGTAGGGGTCGAACTCTTCGGGACACTCCCCCACGACCTTGGGGTCACGATTGGCGCCGCTCAATGACGGGAGCACGACGTCGCCGGCCTTGATCTTTTTGCCGAACAACAGCATGTCCTGCTTGGCGAATCGGGGAAAGGCCACCTGGACGACGGCGAGGTAGCGCAGCAGCTCCTCGACGACACGGTCGACGTCCTCGGGCGAGCCGTTGCGGATCAGGTCGGCGTACGCGGGATCGCGCAGCAGGACGATTGTGCCGAGCGCAATCATCCCCGCAGTGGTCTCGAAGCCACCCGTGAAGACTCCATCAGCGAGTCCCGCCAGGTCGACGTCGGAGATCATGTCGCCCTCGTCCAGCAGGATCTGCCCGATGAGTCCGGGACCGGGCTCCTTGCGCTGCTTGGCGACTGCGGCGAACAGGAACTCGCGCTGTTCCGAGACAGCTCCGAACGCCGCCGCCCCACCGTTGGTGGCGTCGAAGCGGGCACTGCCGAGCTTCTCGAACGCGTCGCGGTCCTCGTAGTCGAGCCCAAGGAGCGCGCAGATGGTCTGGAACGGGATCGGGAACGCCACGATCTTGCAGAGATCGGCGCCCGGACCCGCTGCCTCCAGCGCATCGAGCTGGTTGTCCACGAACTCGCTGATCATCGGCTCGAGCCGCGCGAGACGCCGCATCGTGAACTCCGGCGTGACGATCTTGCGCAGGCGCGTGTGCAGAGGAGGATCGGTGAAACCCAGTCCCCCTATGTCATCAGACGTCGCCGGACCGTCGCCGTGGAACATGTGCCGAATGTCGTTGGAGTATGAGTCGCGGTCCGTCAGGACGCGGCGCGATTCCTCGTAGCCGGTCACCAGATAGATGTTGAAGTTGAACGGCAGGTCGAGCCGGTGCATTGGCGTGGTCTTGCGAATCTCGGCGATGCGCGGGACTGGATCCATGCCGACGCGCTGCAACGGCACCTTTGTCTTCTCCGGAATGAATGAGATGCGTGAGAGGTCGATGCCTTTCGTCTGGATGCGTCGTACGACGAGCTTGCCGACCCATCCGGCGACGCGAGCTCTGACCTGAATCACGGAGTTGAAACTACACCGAGCACTTGCGGCCGGGCGCCAACCGGTTGAGGGTGAAGGGATACGCGGGGGCGTCCCGCGCCATATCTAGGGGTCACGGCATGAGCGTCGACACAACGGGCAGCGGACAGCAGGACACGCCACTTCGCAGAGTCATGGGCCCCAAGCTCCTGCTGCTGTTCATCGTCGGCGACATCCTCGGCACCGGCGTGTATGCGCTCACCGGGCAGGTCGCCGCCGAAGTCGGCGGTGCAGCGTGGGTCCCGTTCCTCGTGGCATTCATCGTCGCAACCCTGACCGCATTCTCATACCTCGAGCTCGTCACGAAGTATCCCCAAGCCGCCGGCGCCGCGCTCTATGTGCACAAGGCGTTCGGTGTCCACTTCTTCACGTTCATCGTCGCGTTCGCGGTGATGTGCTCCGGAATCACGTCGGCTTCGACAGCGTCCCGCGCCTTCGCGGCCAACCTGGCCACCGGCATCGAGTGGGAGGCATCCAACACCGAGATCATGCTGATCGCCCTCGCATTCATGGCCCTGGTGATGGCAATCAACCTGCGAGGGGTCAGCGAGAGTGTCAAGGCGAACGTCGTGCTGACGCTGGTCGAGCTGTCTGGTCTCCTCATGGTGATCCTGATCGGCTTCTACGCGATTGGCGACGCCGACTTCAGCAGCGCGGTGGCGTTCGACACCCCCGACGACAAGAACGTATTCCTGGCAGTCACCACGGCCACCTCATTGGCGTTCTTTGCCATGGTCGGGTTCGAGGACTCGGTCAATATGGCTGAGGAGTGCCACGAGCCGGCCAAGATCTTCCCCAAGATGATGCTCACGGGTCTCGGCATCACTGGCGTCATCTACATTCTCGTGTCGATCTTCGCTGTCGGTCTCGTACCGGTTGGCGAGCTCGCAGCCAGCGACACGCCGCTGGTCGAGGTCGTCAAGGCTGGCGCGCCGGACCTCCCCATGGACAAGATCCTTCCGTTCATCTCGATGTTCGCTGTCGCAAACTCAGCGTTGATCAACATGATGATGGCCAGCCGTCTCCTCTACGGAATGTCGCGCCAAGGCGTGCTGCCCAAGTCGCTGGCAAAGGTTCATCAGAAGAATCGGACTCCTTGGGCTGCGATCCTCTTCACCACCGCGCTCTCCTTCGGCCTGATCGCGTACGTCTCCAACGCCAGCGATGACGCCATTGCAGTTCTTGGTGGTACGACGTCCCTGCTCTTGCTCGGTGTCTTCGCGGTCGTCAACGTCGCCGTCTTGATCCTGCGCAACGATCGGGTCGAGCACAGCCACTTCCACACCAAGACCTGGATCGCGGTCGCTGGCGCGATTGCGTGCCTCTACCTGGTCACGCCGCTTTCAGGTCGTGACGGCGAGCAGTACGAGGTTGCCGGCATCCTGCTCGCGATCGGTCTGGTGCTCTCGGTGCCGATCTATCTCTACCGACGCAGTCAGGGCGACGACCTCGAGATCACCGATCCCGAGGACATCCCCCCGCACGAGATCCATTGATCGTCGTCGCAGGCTGGATCGAGGTGGATCCAGCCGAGCGCAGTGCCTACCTCGACGGCTGCGTCATGGTCGTCGACCAGGCACGCAACGCACCCGGGTGTCTCGACTTCACGATCGGTGCAGACCTGCTCGACGACGCGAGGATCAACGTCTACGAGCGCTGGGCGTCCGCGGACGAGCTCATGGCGTTTCGGCAGTCGGGACCGGACGACGGTCAGCAGTCGGCCATCAAGAACGCCTCGGTTCGCCGGTACGAGATCTCCGCCGAGGGCCCTGCCTAACTGCTCTTGGCCTCGCGCTCGCGCCGGCGTGAGACGGTCAGGCTGACGATCGCCGTGACCGACAGGATCACCACGATGACTCCAAGGCTCAACAGAGTTGGGATCTCCGGCACCTTCACGTGCTCTCCACCGTTGATGAACGACAGCTCGTTCTCGTGCAGCGCGTGCAGAACGAGCTTGACGCCGATGAACCCCAGCAGGATCGCCAAGCCCTGCGACAGGTAGATGAGCTTCTTCAGGAGTCCGCCCAGCAGGAAGTAGAGCTGGCGCAAGCCCATGAGGGCGAAGACGTTCGCAGTGAAGACCAGATACGGTTCCTTGGTCAATCCGTAGATGGCCGGGATCGAGTCGAGGGCGAACAAAAGATCTGTCGTGCCGAGCGCGATGATCACGAGGAACATCGGAGTGATGGCGCGCTTGCCATTTTCGCGAACGACCAGCTTCAGGCCGTCCCACTTCGTCGACACCGTGAAGTGGCGGCGGGTGAATCTGACAACAGCGTTCTCGCCGTCGTCCTCGTGATTGGTGTCGGTCATCAGCTTGAAGCCGGTGTACAGCAGGAATGCGCCGAAGACGTAGAAGATCCACGAGAAGTTCTCGATGGCCACAGCGCCGAGTGCGATGAACACGGCGCGGAAAACCAGGGCGATGATGATGCCGATCAGCAGGGCTTCCTGCTGGTACTTACGGGGTACGTTGAAGCTGGCCATGATGATGATGAAGATGAACAGGTTGTCGATCGACAAGCTGTACTCGGTCAGCCAACCGGCGAAGAACTGAAGACCGAAGTCGCCGTCCTTGATCGACGAGTCGTTGTGGTAGAGCGTGACCCAGATGCCGAATGCGATCGCCATTCCGACATACACGCTCAGGTAGGTCACACACTCTTTGGTTGACGGTTCATGCGGTCGCCGCGCGACGATGACGATGTCGAAAAACAGAACCGCGATGGTCACACCGACGGTGATGGCCCATTCGGTCGTGGATACGTTCAAGAGGATGCTCCGGTCATGGCGATGCCGGAGGTCTCTTCCGCCGCCTGAGCGGCCCGCAACACCGGGTGACTGCTGGGAATCACCGTGATGACGACATTGCGATCAGGGAATACTCCCCTCCGCCGAACATTCTTGCAGGCGGGTCCTTAGAGCGCTTGGTCGACCGCGACCATCTCGAACCAGAGCGAACGTGGCCACTCGCCAGCCGGCGCAAGACCAGGGTGTCCGAAGGCGTCAGGTGGCGCCGTCTGCGGCTCGACGCACACCGTGTCGGCAGGCATGTCGTAGACCACCCACCACGGCGAAGACGACGTCAACGTCACAGACAGTGCGTTGGGCCAGGTCAGCTCGGGCGTGCCGCGGACACGGAAGCAGTCGTCCCACGGTCCGTCCGTGGGCGCCCCGAGCTGACCCGTCGGCAACGCATCGGCGCCGCGTTCGACCATCACCTCGGGTGCGAATGAGAGGTCGACGTCTCCCCCGACGTCGAGACGGCGTCGAAACCACGGGTGCAGGCCCATCGAGCACGGCAGGTCGGTGCCGTCGTCCCACGCGAGGGTCGTACGAATGCCTCCCGGGAGGAGTTCGTAGCGCAGCGAGGCGACGCCGGCGCTCGGCCAGGGGGCGCCGATCTCGCAACGGTAGGTTCCCTCGCCAGTACGATCCCAAGCCACGTTTCGGCCCAGCCCGTGGATGGCATTGCCGTCCTTGGCCAGCGGCAGCTGGTGTGCTACTCCGTCAATCGTCAGCAGTCCGTCGCGAATGCGACCCGCCCACGGGACCATCGGGAAGCTGCCCTCATCGGCGAGCAGCTCGTGACCGTCAATGACCAAGGAGGTCAGCCGCGCGCCACGCGATGGATCGATCGCCGCTTGGGCACGGCCATTGTCGAGGACGTCAGTCACGAACACATTGTGACGCCAGCGCAAGGCGTTGGTTGAGTAGGCCCTCCGCATCCGACGCCAGACAGCGGCGAAACGATGGGGGCGTATCGAAACCCGTGGTCAGACGCCGGCTTGGAGCATGCTGCGCAGCTCCTTCTTGAGATCACCGATCTCGTCGCGCAGCCGCGCGGCAACCTCGAACTGCAGCTCGGCAGCCGCCGCTCGCATCTGCTCACTGAGCTGCTCGATGAGGTCTGCGAGCTCTCCCGACGGGAGGTTGGCGAGGTCTGCCGTGTGCTGACCGAGAGGTACGGGCGCTCCCCTGCGGCGGTGATCACCGGTGGCGGCGAGAAGCTTCTCGGTGTCGGCATCCTCGCGAGCAAGCATGTCGGTGATGTCACCGATCTTCTTGCGCAACGGTGTCGGGTCGATGTTGTTGGCCGTGTTGTAGGCGACCTGCTTGGCGCGGCGTCGGTTGGTCTCCTCGATCGCCATCTCCATCGAGTCGGTGATGCGATCGGCGTACATGATGACCTGGCCCGACACGTTGCGCGCCGCACGACCGATCGTCTGGATCAACGAGCGGCCCGACCTGAGGAAGCCTTCCTTGTCGGCGTCGAGGATCGCCACAAGGCTGACCTCGGGAAGGTCGAGTCCCTCGCGGAGCAGGTTGATGCCTACGAGAACGTCGTATTCGCCCATGCGCAGCTCGCGCAGCAGCTCCACGCGCCGCAGGGTGTCGACCTCGCTGTGGAGGTAGCGCGTTCGGATGCCGGCCTCGAGGAGGTAGTCGGTCAGATCTTCGGACATCTTCTTGGTCAGAGTCGTGACTAGTACGCGCTCGTTGCGCTCCACCCGCAGCCGGATCTGGCCGATCAGGTCGTCGATCTGGCCCTTGGTCGGCTTGACGATGACCTCAGGGTCGACCAGGCCAGTCGGACGGATGATCTGTTCGACGACGTCGTCGTTGACTCTCGCCATCTCGTAGGTGCCCGGGGTTGCCGAAAGGTAGACAGTCTGACCGATGCGCTCGAGGAACTCGTTCCACTTGAGGGGCCGGTTGTCCATCGCGCTCGGCAGTCGGAAACCGTGCTCAACCAGCGAGCGCTTGCGTGACATGTCGCCTTCGTACATGGCGCCGATCTGCGGGATCGTCACGTGCGACTCGTCAACGACGAGCATGAAGTCCTCGGGGAAGTAGTCGAGGAGGCAGTTGGGCGCCGATCCGGCGACGCGGCCATCCATGTGGCGCGAGTAGTTCTCGATGCCAGCACAGGTGCCGATCTGCTCCATCATCTCGAGGTCGTAGGTCGTACGCATGCGGAGCCGTTGCGCCTCGAGGAGCTTGCCCTCGCCCTCGAGCTCGGCGAGCCGCTCTTCGAGCTCGATGCCGATCGTCTGGATCGCGCGCTTCATGACGTCGTTGCCGGCGGCATAGTGCGTTGCCGCACCGACGAACAGCTCCTGGTCCTCGCTCAGCACCTCGCCCGTCAGCGGGTGAAGCGTCATGAGCCGCTCGATCTCGTCGCCGAAGAACTCCACGCGTACGGCCATCTCTTGGTAGACCGGGAAGATCTCTACCGTGTCGCCCTTGACCCGGAACGTGCCACGGGTCGACGCGACGTCATTGCGCACGTATTGGGCCTGCACGAGGGTGCGCAGCAACTGCTCTCGAGGGAGCTGCTCGCCGACCTTGAAGCCGATCATGCGGTTGAGGTATTCCTGCGCCGATCCCAGACCGTAGATGCAGGACACCGAGGCGACCACGATGACATCGCGACGAGTCAGCAACGACCACGTGGCCGAGTGGCGAAGCCGCTCAACCTCCTCGTTGACCGAGGAGTCCTTCTCGATATAGGTGTCGCTCTGGGCGATGTAAGCCTCAGGTTGGTAGTAGTCGTAGTAGGAGACGAAGTACTCGACTGCGTTGTTGGGGAACAGGTCGCGGAGCTCGGTCGCGAACTGCGACGCCAGGGTCTTGTTGGGCATGATCACCAACGTCGGGCGCTGCAGTCGTTCGGTGAGCCAAGCCACCGTCGCCGTCTTGCCGGTGCCGGTCGCTCCCATCAGCACGACGTCCTGCTCACCGGCGTTGATGCGGCGCTCGAGATCGTTGATCGCCGCCGGCTGATCGCCACCCGGCGAGAAGTCGGAGACGACCTCAAATGGCGCCACTTGACGGCGCAGCTCAGACACGGACCTCATAGACATTGAGCCTACGTGGTGGCACTGACAAGACCCCTAGGATGACTGTCATGCCTGCCACGCAGCGCCGCGCAGAGCGCAAGCGCGAAATCCTCGACGCAACTCGTGCGCTGTTCGACGAGCGCGGCGTACGCGACGCCCAGATCGAGGACATCGCCCAGGCCGTTGGGATCAACCGAGCGATCATCTATCGACACTTCTCCGGCAAGGAGGAGCTGTTCGCCATGACGCTGGTGGACTACCTCGCTGAGCTCGATCAGGCTTTGGCCGCGGCAGACGACCCCAGCGCTCCCCCGTCGGCGCGACTCGAGGCCATCACAGACGCTTTCCTCGACTTCGGATCGACACTTCCAGCGTTCGTCGATTGCGCACAGGCGCTGCTGAGGCGCCGCGGCGATGAGCTGATGGAGGAAGTCAGCGAGTCCGTCATGCTCAACCTCGGCGTCGGCATGACTTCCTGCCTGTCACATGTCGTACGCGTGCTCGAAGCAGGCGCCGCGACGGGTGAGTTCCACGTGCGAGACCCGTACCTGCTGGCCAACATCTTCTACACGCAGGCGCTCGGCGTCCTCAACCTCGCAACACTGCAGCTGTCAGTACGCGGCGAGAACCCCGGGCTGCCTGCGGTCGACGCAGTGCCGTTCGACGAGGTGAAGGCCTACCTGCAGCGCGGCGCCGTGGCGATGGCCCGAGGCGACGCCACCTAGCCCTCGACAGCGCGGCGCAATGCGTCGACCGACAGGTGCACGTCCTCATCGTCCGTCGACCAATTGCTGACCGAGATGCGCAAGATGTCGCGACCGCTCCAGTGCGATGCAGACATCCATGCAGTTCCGTCCTCGACCAGGCGAGCAGCGACCTCTGCCGTCTGGGCAGAGTCTCCAACCGAGACGCAGATCTGGGTGTAGACGACATCGTTGAGCACTTCCACGCCGTCGATCTGGGCCACGCCTTCGGCAAGTTCGGCCGCGCGAGTCGTGAGTCCTTCGACGAGCTGGGCCACGCCGTCACGGCCGAGCGATCGCAGGACTGCCCACACGGGCACGCCTCGGGCCCTTCGTGACAGCTCGGGCACCTTGTCGTACGGGTCACCGTGTCCCGTCTCGTCGCTGATGAGGTAGCTGGTGTGCAGACCGAAGGCAGAGCGTATGGCTGTCGAGTCGCGCACGATGGCGACTCCACAGTCGTACGGGACGTTGAGCGTCTTGTGGGCATCGGTGGTCCATGAGTCGGCGCCGTCGACGCCCGCCGTGAGGTGCTGCAGCGCTGGCGACGCAGCTGCCCAGAGACCGAACGCTCCGTCGACGTGCACCCAGGCTCCATGCTCATGTGCGACGGCGATCGACTCGGCGAACGGATCGAAGGCACCCGAGTGGAGGTTGCCGGCCTGGAGGCACACGATGACGGGTACTCCGCTCGGCACCTCACGGAGTGCCTCGCGAAGCGCTTCGGGCAGGATCCGTCCTTGATCGTCTGATGACACGGCCGTCGGTTGGCCGAGCCCGAGATAGCGAAGCGCGATGTCGATCGTCCCGTGCCGCTCATCGCCCACCAGTACGTGGATCCTGGGCGCGCCTGTCAGCCCGTCGATGTTGACGTCCCAACCCGCAGCCTGCAGCACGGACTGGCGAGCCGAGGCCAGGCAGGTGAAGTTGGCCATCGTCGCGCCGGTCACGAACCCCACGTCCGACTCGGCAGGCAGGCCCAGGAGCTCCAGAAGCCAGCGCCCGGCGACCTGTTCGACCGCGGCGACACCGGGGGTCGCAAAGCGCATACCGGCGTTCTGGTCCCACGCGCTGACCATCCAGTCGGCGGCCAGGCCGGCCGGGAGCGTCCCTCCGATGACCCAGCCGTAGAACCGGCCGGAGCCCATGGCCATCAGCCCGGGCTCGACACCGGCGGCCAGCTCATCGACGACATCGGCCGGATCGCGTCCTTCTGAGGGCAATGGTCCGCCGAGCACGGCCGCCAGCTCGTCAGCTGATGCCAGCGGACCGATGTGCCTGCTCGGCTCTGACGAGATCCATGCCCTTGCGTGGGCAGCAGCCCTGGTCAAAGCCTCTTCGTACGGTTCAGACGTCGTTGACATCTTCGCTCCCTCTCCGAGGAAGCGATCATCCCCTGATCAGGACCAGTCGTACAGCCTCAGGCTTCGAGGATCGCGACGACGCCCTGGCCGCCGGCGGCACAGATCGAGATCAGACCGCGGCCTGAACCCTTCTCGTGCAGCAGCTTGGCGAGGTTGGCGACGATGCGTCCACCGGTTGCCGCGAACGGGTGAGCCGTTGCGAGCGATGAGCCCTTGACGTTGAGCTTCGAGCGGTCGATCGAGCCGAGCGGCTTGTCGAGGCCCAGCTTCTGCTTGCAGAAGTCCGCGTCCTCCCACGCCGCGAGCGTCGTCAGCACCTGGCCGGCGAACGCTTCGTGGATCTCGTAGAAGTCGAAGTCCTGGAGCGTGAGGCCCTGGCGCTCGAGCATGCGCGGTACGGCGTACGCGGGAGCCATCAGCAGACCCTCGGCGCCCGAAACGTAGTCGACAGCAGCGGTCTCGTAGTCGACGAAGTACGCGAGCGGGGTCCAACCGTGCTTCTTCGCTTCGTCATCAGAGGCCAGCAGCACGGCCGACGCACCATCCGACAGCGGCGTCGAGTTGCCTGCGGTCATCGTGGCGCCTTCGCCGCGACCGAATACGGGCGTGAGCTTGGCCAGCTTCTCGACCGTCGAGTCGGGACGCAGGTTGTTGTCCTTCTCGACGCCGAGGAACGGCGTGACCAGGTCGTCCTGCCAACCCTCGTCGTACGACTTCGCGAGGTTGTGGTGCGACGTCGCGGCGAGCTCGTCCTGAGCCTCGCGGGAAATGCCCCACTCGAGAGTCGTGATGGCCTGGCTGTCACCCATCGACAGTCCGGTACGCGGCTCGGAGTTGCGCGGCTGGTCAGGAGCCAGGTGTGCCGGACGGACCTTGAGCAGCGCGGCAACGCGTCCCTTGGTGTCCTTGGCGCGGTTGGCCTCGAGCAGGATCTTGCGGAGCTTGTCACCGATGGCGAGTGGCGCGTCGGAGGTCGTGTCGGTACCACCGGCGATACCGGACTCGATCTTGCCGAGCGCGATCTTGTTGGCGACGAGGATCGCAGCTTGGATGCCGGTGTCGCAGGCCTGCTGGACATCGAAGGCAGGCGTGTCGGGCGAAAGCTTGGAGCCGAGCACCGTCTCGCGGGCAAGGTTGAAGTCGCGGCTGTGCTTGAGCACGGCGCCAGCGGCGAATTCGCCGACGCGCTCACCCTCGAGGCCGTAGCGCGCCACCAGGCCATCGAGCGCTGCTGTGAGCATCTCCTGGTTGGAAGCGCTGGTGTAGACGGTGTTCGAGCGAGCGAACGGAATACGGTTGCCGCCGATCACGGCGACCCGTCGTACCGTCTGCGAACCTGTCGCTTCAGCCGCCTTTGCCGTCACATCGGCAACGGTGTCTGCAACCGTGTCTGCGGCCTTCTTGGCTGCTGTCTTCTTGGCCGGTGTCTCCGCCATGGCGGTCTCCTCAGGTCTTCTCAGTGTTCGTCTTCGAGTTGTCTGAACGTGACGAGCGCCGCATACCCTGTTGGTGGACTGGCGCTCACTGACGACGTTACAGTTTCAAACGGCAATCCAGATACCCACGGTATCCGAGAGATAGGACACACCCAGCCATGACTGACCGTTACCAGTCGCTCGCGCACAACCCGATCGGCAAGTTCGTCGTCAACAGCTTGGGCCTCCCCAACCCTCCTGTGCTGGAGCGTTGGAAGGAAGGCGACCCGCTGGTCAAGGGAACCGTCCTCATCGGCTCCGCCAAGGGCGGAACGCTCGGCTCGAAGCTCAACGCCACCCTGAAGGCCAGCGGCATCACCGCGGTCGGCGTACGTGCCGACGGCAAGCGCTACAAGGGCCTCGTCTTTGACGCCACGGGCATCTCTGACACCACTGGTCTCGCCGACATGCAGCAGTTCTTCACGCCTGCCCTCCGTAGCCTCGAGAGCTCGGGCCGCCTAATCGTCATCGGCGCACTGCCTGACCAAGCAGCCACCGAGACCGCAGCAATCGCACAGCGCGCACTCGAAGGTTTCGTACGCTCCGCGGGCAAGGAAGTCGGCGGCAACGGCAGCACGGCCAACCTCGTCTACGTAGGCGCAGGCGCGGAAGACGCACTCGGCTCGACGCTGGAGTTCCTCCTCTCCCCCAAGTCAGCCTTCGTCTCCGGCCAGGTCATCCGCCTCGGCCTCACCGAGCTCGTCGCGGCAGACAAGGTTGAAGACCCCAGCAAGCCGCTGGCCGGCAAGGTTGCGCTCATCACGGGCGCTTCGCGTGGACTGGGAGCCGCGATGGCGCGCACCCTGCACCGTGACGGCGCATCGATCGTCGGTCTCGACGTCCCACAGCTGTCCAGCGAGCTCGATGCCGTGATGGCCGAGCTCGGTGGCACCTCGATCGCCGAAGACATCACCGCTCCCGATGCACCTCAGGTCATCGCGAAGGCCATCAAGGACGCTCACGGTCGCGTCGACATCGTCGTCCACAACGCGGGCATCACCCGCGACAAGCGGCTCAGGAACATGAAGACCGAGAACTGGAACCTCGTGATCGACATCAGCGTCGGTGCGCCGCAGCGCATCACCGCGGAGCTGCTCAAGCAGAAGCTGTTGGGCAAGGGCGGTCGCGTCATCGGCATCTCGTCGATTGCCGGCATCGCGGGCAACAACGGTCAGACGAGCTACGGCACCGCCAAAGCCGGTGTCATCGGCTTCGTCAACGACCTGTCGAAGCGCGTCGCCAAGGACGGCATCACGGTCAACGCAATCGCTCCGGGCTTCATCGAGACCGACATGGTCAAGACAATGCCGCTCGGTATCCGCGAGGCCGGCCGTCGACTGAGCTCGGTGTCGCAGGGTGGTCTGCCGATCGATGTCGCCGAGGCGATCGCCTGGTACGCCAACCCCGGATCGTCCGCGATCTCGGGCAACACGGTCCGCGTGTGTGGCCAGGCCCTGATCGGCGCCTGACATGACGACGACTCGTACGTTCAGCAAGGCGCCATCGACGCTGCCCATGATGCTCAAGGCGGTCCTGCCGGCGCTGCCGGTCATCGGCGGCCTGCCCGGCGTCAAGCACGCCAAGGGCTCGGTTCCTGACCTGGTCCTCGAGCGCGCCGGAGTCACCACCGACCGTGCACACCTTGACGCGTACAACGAGGTGTGCGGATTCCCTCGGGGCGACACCTTGCCCGCGACCTACCCCCACATGGCGGCGTTCGGGCTCCACTTGAACCTGATGACTGACACGGCGTTCCCGTTCGCACCGATGGGATTGGTGCACCTGCGCAACAGCATCACGCAGCACCGACCCATTGGCGTCGATGAGACCTTCGACGTGACCGTTCGCGCCTCAGACCTGCGTACGCATCCCAAGGGCTCGCTGGTCGACCTGATCACCGAGATCCGGATCGACGGAACCATCGTCTGGGACGAAGTCACCACACTGTTCTCGCGCCACAAGGGTGGTGCCGCTGAGAAGACTGCCGCACCTCTGACCGGCATCGAGGCACCCAGTGGCGTCGTCCATTGGAAGCTCTCGGGCGACCTCGGGCGTCGGTACGGCGCGGTCTCGGGCGATCGCAACCCGATTCACCTCTACCCCGTGACCGCCAAGGCGTTCGGCTTCCCCACCAACATCGCCCACGGAATGTGGACGCTCGCCCGCAGCCTGTCGGCGCTCCAGAACAAGCTGCCGGACGCCTTCACGGCTGAGGTCGAGTTCCGCAAGCCGATCTTCCTGCCCGGCACCGTCGTCTTCGGTTCCGACGCGGACGACAACGGGATCACGTTTGGCGTCAAGGGCAGCAAGAAGCCCGTGACGCACCTCGTTGGACGGATTGTCCCCGCCTCGTAACTCTGAGTTGCACCCCGTCGTTGAAGACATGACGACTCTGGAGGGAATCCGTTGAACACCCGACTGTTTGCACGCCTGCTCGCGCTCTTGGCTTCACTCACCCTCGTCTGCGGAATGCTGACGTTCACCTCCGCGTCAGCAGCCACGTGGAAGCCACGCCCCGAGCAGTACCCCAACACCGTGGTGGAGACGGATGTCGCGATCCCGATGTCCGACGGCGTCATCCTGCGCGGAGATGTCGTACGGCCGGCCGACGCGTCAGGCAAGGCGATCACCAAGCGACTCCCGGTCATCGTGACCATCACGGCGTACAACAAGACCGCCCTGGGTTCTGCTGGTGGACTCGGCGGCACCCCGGCCGACTACCTCGTGAAACGCGGCTACGTGCAGCTCACGGTCGACGCTCGCGGCACCGGAAGCTCGGAAGGCATCTGGCGCGCCTTTGACGCGCGCGAGAACAAGGACGGCGGCGAGATCATGACGTGGGCGCACTCGTCGAAGCGCCCGTGGAGCAACGGCATCACTGGCATGAGCGGTCCGTCCTACATGGGCATAAGCCAACTGTGGGCCGCTGCCGCCAACCCTCCCGGCCTCAAGGCGATCTTCCCGCAGGTTCCCGGCGCTGACGTATATCGCGACGTCGTGGCCTCCGGCGGCCAGCTCGACGTTGGTTTCATCCCGTTGTGGCTCGGTCTGGTCACGGCCACCGGTCTGATCCCTCCGGCAGTCGCAGCAACCGATCCCCAATCAGCCATGACCGAGCTGCTGAACCACCTGACTGGCGCCGCTACGTTCACTGCGCCCCTCCTGGTGCAGGCGCTTGGCGGCGGCGAGCCCGTGTACGACGGAGCGTTCTACAAGGAGCGTTCGGTCATCAACGTGATCGACAAGGTCAACGTCCCCGCATTCTTCGTCTCCGGCGAGTACGACCTGTTCCAGCGCGGCACTCCCCTGCTCTTCGAGAACCTCAACAAGCGCAAGATTCCGACCAAGCTGGTCATTGGTCCGTGGGACCACCTGCAGGCGTCGGGTGGCGCTGGCTTCGAGAAGGCCGGTTACGGCTCGCTCGCACAGGCTCAGCTGCGCTGGTTCGATCGCTACCTCAAGGGCAAAGAGGACACGACGCTTCACAGCGACATCGCCAACCTGACGTACTACGAGCAGGGCACCGGAAAGTGGGCGAAGGACTCGAAGTGGATCGGCTCGTCGCTGGAAGGCGCGAAGCTCAAAGTGAGCGGTTCGTCCAAGACCGGCGGTGCGCCAGGTGGCATCACCTCCGGCGCCCGAGTCGACGGAACCTCCGACATCTATCCCATCCCCGTTCAGGGTCTCTGCACGAGATCGGCGAACCAATGGACAGCCGGCATCCCCAACATGCTGCTGGCAAGCCTGCCCTGCTTCACGGACAACCAGTACAACGACAAGCTCGGCGCGGTCTTCTCGACCAAGCCGCTGGCCAAGTCCGTCACCCTGCAGGGTCCGATCAACGCTCGCCTCTACACGTCGAGTATCGGTGGTGACGGCATGCTGTCCGTCGCGATCGAGGACGAGGCCCCCGACGGAACCGTCAGCCGCCTTTCCGGCGGATGGCAGGTCATCTCGCACCGGGCACTCGACACCACGAAGTCGCGCTACCTCGACAACGTGCTGATCCAGCCGTTCCACCCGTTCACCAAGGCTGCTCAGAAGAAGCTCGCGAGCGGTGAGGTTGCACCGATCGATGTCGAGATCTTCCCGACTCGCGCCAAGATCCTGCCGGGTCACAAGCTCCGCATCTCGGTGCAGGCATTCGACGTGCCGCACCTGTTGCCTTCGCTGCCGGATCTGCTCGGCGTGCTGACGGTCCTCACGGTCCACAGCTCGGCGAAGTACCCGTCGACGATCAACTTCCCGAGCGTCGGAGCATTGCCGACCGTCAAGTAGTCGAAGGCGCTCAGTCGCGCGGCGTGACGGGTCGTATCAGGCCCTCTTGCGCCACCGTGGCGACGAGGGTGCCGTCCTGCGCGAACACCCGGGCGGTGCTCAGCCCGCGTGCGCCGGACGCCGACGGTGACTTCTGGTCATACAGGAGCCATTCGTCGACCTTCATCGGATGGTGGAACCAGATCGCGTGGTCGATGGACGCCGCCTGCACCTCAGGCTGGCCGATGAAGACGCCGTGAGGGAGCAACGAGGCACCTAGCAGGCTGAAGTCGCTGATGTAGGTGAACGCTGCGTTGTGGATCGCCGGCGATGCCGGAAGCTCTCCGTTGGCGCGGAACCACAGCCGCTGGACGACCGGTACGAGCCCGCGCTGCGGATCCTGTTCGGCGCGGTTGTCGCCGACGTACCGCAGGTCGAACGACGCCCACTCCTGGTCCCAGATGTCGACACCTTCCTGACCGCGAGTGTTGATCAGCTCGATCAGCGGTGTTGATTCCTCGGGCGACGGCACATCAGGCATCGAGTCCTGGTGGTTGAACCCTTCTTCCTCGACCTGGAACGAAGCAGTCATGTAGAAGATGATCGCGCCGTGCTGGCGCGCGGCCACGCGACGAGTCGTGAACGAACGGCCGTCTCGAATCTTCTCGACGTCGTAGACGATCGGGATGCTCGGGTCGCCACCGAGAATGAAGTAGATGTGCAGCGAGTGGACCGAGCGATCCTCGGGCACCGTGAGCTGAGCCGCCATCAACGCCTGCGCAGCCACCTGGCCGCCGAACACTCGCGTCATGGACGACATCTCGGGCTGCGAGCCGCGATAAAGGCCCACCTCCAGCTGCTCAAGCTCGAGCAGACCGACTACTTCACTCAGGGATCCAGGCACACGCAAAGACTAGCGTTGCGTCAGCCCTGGTCGTTCTTGCGCTGACGCGCAAGGCTAGCCCTGATCGTTCTTGCGCTGACGCGCAAGAAACTGCTCGAACTGGTCAGCCAGCTCGTCACCGCTCGGAAGTTCTTCGTCGCTGGCCAGCAGGGACTCGGCAGCACCGCGCGTGAAGGCGTCGTACTGCTCCTCGAGGCCCGACAGGACTTCGTTGCCGCCCTGCTGCTCGATCTGTTCCTCGATCTCCGCGATCGCATCGTTCTGGCGTGATCGCAGATCCTCGGCGTCGATGCTGAGGCCCGTACGGTCGACCAGCGCATCAATCAGCGCAATCGCTGCCGGCGGGTAGTCGATGCCGGCGAGGTAGTGCGGCACGTGCACGACGTAGCCCGCCGCGTCGTGGCCCCATTGGCCGAGCCGGAACTCGAGTAGCGACTGTGCCGACGAAGGAACTGTGACCTGGGCCGACCAGAGGTTCTTGCGATCCACCAGCTCGGGGCGGGTGCCATGAGCGGTGATCATCGGCGGCCGGGTGTGCGGGACACCCATGGGTACGGCACCGAGGCCGAGTGTCAGCGGGACTCCAAGGTCTTCGATGACCTCGTGTGTCTCGGCGATGAACGCCTCCCACGCGAAGTCAGGCTCGGGACCGGCGAGCAGCAGGTAGGGGGTGTCGTTGGCGTCGTGCTCCAGGACGATCTGCAGCGTCGGTTCGGCGTACTCGACGTAGCGGTCCTCGCTGAACGCGATCATCGGTCTGCGCGCTCGGTAGTCGAACATCGAGTCGAGGTCGAACTCGTGCATGATCTTGCCGTTGCCGGAGCGAAGCTGGTTGGCCGCCAGTCGTGACGCAGATCCTGCACCGAGGAACCCGTCCAGAGCATGGATCAGTACAGGTCCGGTGCCACGTCCTTTGTCAGGATTGTCGGCAGCGGACTTACGGTTGCGGGGGTTCCAGGCCACGATCAGTTCAACTACTCACGGCTTGGCGGTATTCCGGGCAAGGGCAGCGACGGTGTCGTCGGCGATCGCCTGCGGGGTCAGGCCGAGACGCACGAGGATGACGTCCCGCTTGGCATGGTCGAGGAACTCCTGCTCGACGCCATGCACCTGGATCGGCGTGAGGATGTCAGCATCGCGAACGGCCTGCGTGTATGCGGAGCCAACACCGCCGTGTCGGCCGTTGTCCTCGATCGTCACGACCAGCGAGTAGTCGGCGGCCAGCTGTACGAGCGAGGGGTCGATCGGCTTGACCCAACGGGGGTCGACCACGGTGACGCCGTGACCCGCCGCGCGGATCAGGTCACCGGTCTTGGCACCGAGATGTCCGAACGCGCCAACAGCAATGATCAGCACGTCCTTGGCCTCGTCGCGTGACAGCACGTCGTAGGTGCCGATGCGCTCGATCGCCGGGAGGTCGTCGCACACGGCGCCCTTGGAGAAGCGGACGACGCTGGGCGCGTCATCGATCTTGACAGCTTCGCGGAGCAGCTCACGCAGCTGCTGGCCGTCGCGAGGGGATGCGAGGTGGAGCCCGGGAACCATCTGCATGATCGACATGTCCCACATGCCGTTGTGGCTCGCGCCGTCCTCACCGGTGACTCCGGCACGGTCGAGCACGAACGTGACGCCGCACTTGTGCAGTGCGACATCGAGGAGCACCTGGTCGAATGCACGGTTGATGAACGTCGCGTAGACAGCGACCACCGGGTGGAGCCCACCCATGGCGAGTCCGGCCGCGCTGGTGACAGCGTGCTGCTCGGCGATGCCGACGTCGAAGACGCGGTCGGGAAACTTGTCGGCGAACGCGTCGAGGCCGACGGGGTAGAGCATCGCCGCGGTGATCGCCACGACGTCAGAACGCTCGTCGGCGATGCGTACGATCTCGTCGCGGAACACCGAGGTCCACCCGGCTGGCGCGACGTTGACGGCTTCACCGGTCTGGACGTCGAATGGGTTGGCCTGGTGCATCTGGTCGTTCTCGTTGGCGACCGCGATGTCGTAGCCCTGGCCCTTGGTCGTCAGCACGTGCACCAGCACGGGGCCACCGAACTTCTTGGCGGCCGTGAGTGCGCGCTCGACGGCGGGACGGTCGTGACCGTCGACCGGGCCGATGTACTTGAGTCCGAGGTCCTCGAACATGCCCTGTGGCGCGAGTACGTCCTTGACGCCCTTCTTGATCGCGTGCAGCGCTTCGTACGTGGCCGGCCCGACTCGACGCGAACGATTGAGTCGGTCCTTGATGGCGCCCAGAGCCGGCTCGTAGCGCGGGTTGGTGCGGATCTCGGTCAGTCGGTTCGCCAGTCCCCCGACAGTCGGCGTGTAGGAGCGGCCGTTGTCGTTGACGATCACGACAAGCCTGCGGTCGTTGTCAGCCGCGATGTTGTTGAGGGCTTCCCACGCCATGCCGCCGGTCAGCGCGCCATCTCCGATCACGGCGACGACATGGTCGTCCTTGCCGAGCAGGTGATTGGCCTTGGCCATGCCATCGGCGTACGACAGGCTCGTCGACGCATGCGAGTTCTCGACCCAGTCGTGCTCGGACTCAGCGCGGCTCGGATAGCCGGACAGGCCGCCCTCGCGTCGCAGCTCGCCGAACTGACCTGCACGGCCGGTCAGCATCTTGTGCACGTATGCCTGGTGGCCCGTGTCCCAGACGACTCGATCGTTGGGTGATTCGAACACCCGGTGAATCGCGATGCCCAGCTCGACGACGCCGAGATTGGGTCCCAGGTGACCGCCGTTGGAGGCCACTGACGAGATGAGCAGCTCGCGAATCTCGGTCGCCAGATGGCCGAGCGCAGCTTCATCGAGTCCGCGCAGATCGGCGGGCCCGGTCAGATTCGCAAGAACATCCTGCTGCGCGTCGGCCATTGGGTCAGTCTATCGAGTCGCCCTTGTCCTGCGCAGTCAGGAACTCCTCGATCAGGTCGGCCACTATCTCCGGCTGTTCAACCGTGCTGGAATGCCCGCAATCCTTGACTTTCTTGAGCACGGAACCCTTGATCCCTGCCGCGATGGCCTCCGAGCGGGCGATAGGAGTGGCCACATCGTCCTCACCGACGACGATCAGTGCGGGGAGGGAGATCGCGTCGAGCTCAGCCGACACGGGGAGACGGTCGACGACGCCCAGGATCGCCTTCACCAGACCCGCTCGCTCGACAGCGGAGACGCCGGCCTTCCAGCGCTCGATGGCTGGCTTCGACGCCGGATCGGCGAGGAAGGTAGGTCCGAACATGAGCTTCCCCACCTTGCCCGCGAGCGGACTGATGCCCACCACCCGATAGACCTTGGCGAGCAGCCGATCCTGCTTCGCCATCGCCGGATCCTCCGGGTCAGCGCTGGTGTCGAGGAGGGTCAACGATCGAAGAAGTTCCGGCCGGCGGGCTGCAAGCCGCATACCAACGAAGCCGCCCATGGACAGACCGACGTAGTGCACGGGGCCCACGCCCAGACCCTCGATGACCGCGGCGGCGTCGAGCGACAGCGTGTCCATGTCGTAGCCGTCAGCCGTGGCGGGCGTCTTCCCCTGCCCACGCCAGTCGATCGTCACGCAGCGGTACGTCGACCGCAGTCGCTCGATCTGCGCCTCGAACATGTGACCGCTGAAGAGCAGCCCATGGCCAAAGACGACAGTCGGTGCCGCGGCATTGCCCGCAGGAGCGCCGGAGTCAGTGATGTTGAGCTGCACGCCGTTCGCATCAATCAGAGTCATTCAGTGAGCATGGCACGTCACTATGCTGAATGTGGGTCGGAGGCGACATGAGCTGGACGTCCTTGCAGAGGATGAACCTCGTGCTCGGGGTGGTCTTCCTTGCGCACTCGTTCGGTGGATTGATCGTCAATCCCGACTTCTCCGTCGGCGACAGTGCCACCGCCGAGGTCTTCCTCTGGATGGACTGGAATGGGTGGCATGCCCTGTCCGGCATCTTCCTCTGGGCGTCAGCCTTGGCCGTCGCACCACGGGCGGACCTGTCACGGCTCTTCGCGTGGCTGATCATCGGCACGAACCTGCCGGTAGTGATCTGGATGTTGTTCGACACGGTGCCGTTCGGCCTGTTCAACCTGCCGACGACGCGGGATCTGATCTTCCACGCGGCCATCGTGGTCGCCTATGCGTTGGCGCTCCTCGCGACGCGCAAGAAGGCCGTCGTTCACACCTCGTAGCGACCGCGGAGGTGGATCAGAGCATCCGCCTCACCGAGCTCGACATGCTCGACAATCCCTTCGACAAGCAGTCCCCAGCCGACTTCACGCGTCTCTTCAACAAGCCGAACGCCCAACCATCCAGCGCTCTCAGTCAGTACCGGGCCCCACTCGCTGTCAGACCAGCTGCCCAAGGTGAACGGCCCGCCCGGCGCTGGCACTGTGCCCGCGAACGCGTCCGCCAGAAATCGATGGTCCTGAGCGAGCACGTTGACCGCCACTGTCTCCGGGCCTGAAGACCACCAATCAGAGTCAGCGTCGATCACTGCCAGAACGTGGGCAGGCTCGCCGTTCGCGACGATGACTGACGAGACCGTGAGACCCGAGCGCCCCGTATCCACGCCACTTGCCCACACCGTGACGGGAGCCGGCATGCGTCCTCGCAGCCGCCGCAGGGGGTCACGATCACCGCTCGGCGGCATGAATGGGTGGTCAGAATGAATCGTCACGTTGTCAGCGTACGGTCTGTTGCCCTTGACTTAATTCACGACTCATACTAAACATGAGTCATGGCTTCTGTGATTGGCGTCGACTCCTCTACGCAGTCGACGAAGGCACTGCTGGTGGACGCCGATACTGGCACCGTCCTGGAGAGCCAGCATGCGCCACATCCGGTCGGCACATCGGTGGATCCGAGGCGCTGGCTGGATGCCTTCGACGAGGCATCCGCAGGCCTGCTCGATCGTGCCGAAGCCATCGCCGTCGGCGGTCAGCAGCACGGCATGGTCGCGCTCGACGCCTCCGACTCCCCCGTCCACGACGCTATCCTGTGGAACGACACGCGTTCCAGTCAGGAAGCGATCGACCTGATCGAGGAGATGGGCGGGCCGGCCGCATGCGCGGAGTCTGTTGGCAGCGTCCTCGTCGCATCGTTCACCTCGACCAAGCTGAGGTGGCTTCGCGATCACGAGCCTGATGCCGCCTCCCGCACGAAGCGAGTGCTGCTCCCCCACGACTACGTCTCCCGTCATGTCGCCGGCGGCGGAGACCCGTTCACTGATCGCGGCGACGCCTCCGGCACCGGCTACTTCTCGACCCGCGACGAGACCTGGCGGCCCGACCTGGCAGAAGCAGCAATCGGCCATGCCGTCGAGCTCCCGCGCATTGTTGCTTCGTCGGAGGTGGCCGCCACGACATCGTCCGGGCTCAAAGTCGCCGCCGGTACGGGCGACAACATGGCGGCAGCCCTCGCCCTCGACCTGAAGCCAGGCGATGTCGTCGTGTCCATCGGTACGTCCGGCGTGGCGTCGGCGATCACCAACGACCCGGTCTCCGACCCGACGGGATCCGTCACCGGATTCGCAGATGCGACCTCGCGTTTCCTGCCGCTCGTGGCCACGATCAACGCCGCTCGCATTCTTGAGCTGCAGTCGACCGTGCTCGGTGTCGATCACGACGAGCTGGCTCGCTTGGCGCTGGCCGCGCCGTCCGGAGCAAACGGACTCACGGTGCTCCCCTACTACGACGGCGAACGTACGCCGAGTCGCCCAGACGCCACCGGCACCTGGGCAGGCCTCACCACGTCGACCACTCGAGAAGACCTGGCCCGGGCAGCCGTCGAGGCACTGTTGTGCTCCCTCGCGGATGCGATCGACCACCTCAGCGCGACGACTGGAACAGCGCCGCAGCGGATCCTCATGGTCGGCGGCGCAGCAAGCAACCCGGCCGTGCGTACGCTCGCGCCCGCCATCTTCGGCCGTCCCGTGACCGTTCCCGCTCCCGGCGAGTACGTCGCCCTCGGCGCGGCCCGCCAGGCGGCCTGGGCACTCGCCGGCACGCCAGAACCCCCAGCCTGGGCGCCTGTCGCGTCCGAGACGTACGAAGCAGAACCGACCCCTCTGGTGCGTGAGGCCTACGCACTCATTCGCGACCGCGAAACCCTCTAGGGCCAGTCCCGATCAAGAAAGTGTTGCCATGAGCATCCCCACCCCATCACCGTCCGACAAGTTCTCCTTCGGACTGTGGACTGTTGCCTACCCCGGACGCGATCCGTTCGGTGAGCCGACACGTGAACCGATGGACCCGATCTACGCCCTCGAGAAGCTCAAGGAGATCGGCTCGTACGGCGTCAACTTCCACGACGACGACCTGATCCCGTTCGGTTCGGACGATGCAAGCCGCGACCAGATCATCGAGAGATGGAAGAAAGGTCTCGCCGACACCGGCCTCGTCGTGACGACGGCGACGACCAACCTGTTCGGCCACCCCGTGTTCAAGGACGGCGGCTTCACGTCCAACGATCGCGAGATCCGCCGCTTCGCCATCCGCAAGGTCATGCGCAACATCGATCTGGCTGCCGAGCTCGGCGCCAAGGTCTACGTCTGCTGGGGCGGCCGCGAAGGTGCCGAGTCCGGCGCTGCCAAGGACGTCGCTGCAGCACTCGACCGCTACCGCGAGGCGTTCAACATTCTGGGCGAGTTCGTGCACGACAAGGGCTACGACATCAAGTTCGCGATCGAGCCCAAGCCAAACGAGCCCCGCGGCGACATCCTGCTGCCGACGATCGGTCACGCTTTGGCGTTCA
This sequence comes from Propionibacteriales bacterium, assembly GCA_038256885.1. Classification (GTDB taxonomy): domain Bacteria; phylum Actinomycetota; class Actinomycetes; order Propionibacteriales; family Nocardioidaceae; genus Aeromicrobium. Next base: position 10,927 of record JBBSJW010000029.1, on the reverse strand, counting down.
TCGAGACGCTCGACCGCAAGGAAGGCGTTGGCGTCAACCCCGAGATCGGGCACGAGGAAATGGCCGGCCTCAACGCGGCGCACGGCTACGCGCAAGCCATGTGGCAGGGCAAGCTCTTCCACATCGACCTCAACGGCCAGAGCGGCCCGCGCTACGACCAGGACTTCCGCTTCGGCGCCGGCAACTCGCGTGGTGCGTTCTGGGTCGTCGACACCTTGCTCGCGGGTGGGTACGACGGACCGGTGCACTTCGACTTCAAGACACCACGCACCGAGGACGACAACGGCGTATGGGTCGCCGCTGAGGCTTGCATGACCAACTACCTGATCCTGCGTGAAAAGGCGATCGCCTTCCGCGCAGATCCAGAGGTCCAGGCCGCGCTCGTCGCAGCGAAGCTCCCAGAGCTCGCGAAGCCGACTCTCAACGAAGGCGAGACCTGGAGCGAGCTGGAGGCCTCGACAGGGCCGTCGGCGGATGAGCTCGCTGCGTATGGTGCAGGCTTCGAGAAGCTCGACCAGCTTGCTCTTGAGCACCTCTACGGAGTTCGCGGCTAGTGACGGCCACCCGTCCGGGCGGTACGGAGCACCTGCGCAGGCAGAACACTGCGCTGGTGCTCCGCTCCCTGCGTGCTGAGGGCGCAGCCACTCGTACGGAGCTGGCGCGCCGCACCGGTCTGGCCAAGGCGACGATCGGCACGATTGTCGCCGAGCTCGGCACAGGCGGCGCCGTCAGCGAGGACCAGTCCGCCCCGTCGGGTCGTGGCAGGCCCGGACGGCCCGTCAGACTCACCGGTGAATCAATCATCGGACTGGGCTTCGAGGTCAACGTCGACTACCTCGCCGCGGTCGCGCTGGATCTCGGTGGCAACGCGCGCGTATCGACGATCCGACAGGTCGAAAGCGCTGGACCGCCGCCCATCGACGAAGTGCTGAGCCTCGTCGCCGAGACACGCGACTCGCTGATCGCGGCCGGTCACAGCATCGTCGGCGCCACAGTGGCCGTGCCAGGACTGGTGGAGCACGACAACCGCACCATCGCCTGGGCACCCAACCTCGGCTGGGACAACGTCCAGCTCGCCGCCCAGCTCGAGACTGTTCTCGGTGGCACGTGCCCCGTCACGGTCGACAACGATGCCAACTGTGCAGCGTTGGCAGAGGCGTCCCACGGTGTGACGACTGATGTCCAGCACTCGCTCTACATCACCGGAACGGTCGGCATCGGAGCCGGAATCGTGCAGGACGGCAGGCTCCTACGCGGTGGCGCCGGATTCGCCGGCGAGGTCGGGCACATGCCGATCGGCGATGAATCCTCGGTGTGCGGTTGCGGTCGTACCGGCTGCTGGGAGGCCTCTGTCGGCCTCCGCGCCATGCTCGCGGCTGTTGGTATGGAGGAGGGCGAGACGCCCCTGAGCACAGCCGTCTCAGTCGCCGAACGCGCCGCGGAAGATGCCGGCGTCCGGTCAGCGCTCGATGAGCTCGGCACGAGCCTGGGCACCGGCCTCGCCACCCTGGCAACCGTCATCGACCCGTCGGTGATCGTCCTGGGCGGCTACTTCGTTCCCCTCGGTCAGTACGTTGTGCCTGCAGCCGAGCAGGTACTTGCCGCTCGACTGCCGGCGGCTGACAAGCATCTGCCGGAGATCCGGCTCAGCGCTCTCGGCATTCATGCTGCTGCGCTCGGTGCGGCGGAGGGATCACTGGCCGGCGTCTACGCTGGCGTCGTGTCAATCTAGGACGCGAGGACACTCTCGACGTCGTGGCACGCACTGGCGAGGCACGCGACGGGATCTCTGAGCAGCGCACCGAATGCGAGCTCGGCGGCGCCCAACAGCACCGAGTCACCGCCCAGACCGGGGACGCTCACCTTCACGAGCTCCCGCGGCGCTGTCAGTGCATGCGCGCCCAGCCCGGCGTCCACGTCCTCGCTGACCAGCGGATAAAGAGCGCGCAGGTATCCGCCCAGCACGACCACTCGGGGGTTGAGCAGGTTGACCGCTGCGGCGAGCCCACGTCCCAGATTGTGTCCGACAGCGCGCAGCTGCGGTGGGGCTTCCTTGACTCCCTCGAGGAACTCCCCGAGCACGGCCACTCGATCGGGCGGGCAACCCACCGCGATCGCGATCGCTGGAGCACCGATCTCGGTCTCCCAGCATCCACGACTGCCGCAGTGACACAGCTTGCCGTCCGGTGTGAACGGCAGGTGGCCGATCTCGCCTGCATAACCGCCGGATCCTTCCAGCGGTCTGCCACCAACGATCACGCCGGCACCGACACCGACCTCACCAGACAGGTAGATCAAGTCATCGACGCCCACACCCGCACCCCGAAGGTGCTCAGCAAGCGCACCGAGGTCGGCATCGTTGCCCAGCACCGGCCGCCCGGGCGTCGTGATGCGCTCCGCAAGGATCTCCGCAAATGGCACGTCGTGCCAGCCGAGGTTGGGCGCAAACCGTACTAGACCATCTTCGGCGCGAATGATGCCCGGAACACTGACGCCGATTCCGACCAACGCTGCGTCATCCTTGACGTCCTTGACGACCAGCCGCATCAGCTCGACGACTGAGTCACCGATTGCCTGCGGATCGTGCGACGACGGGATCGGACCGGTCGCCCGAGCCTCGACGGCACCCCCGATTCCGACCCGCGCAACCGTGAGCCCGTCGACGCGGACATCCGTGGCGAGTACATACGCCCCAGCGCGCGTACGTACGTCCACTGACGGCCGACCAGCGCTGATGCGCGTGCCAGACGGCTTGACCTGCTCGGCAAGCCCCAAGGACTCGAGTTCGGTGACCAACCCCGCGATCGTGCTGCGGTTGAGTCCCATCCGAGCCGTCAGCTCAGCGCGCGAGATGCGCCCTGCGCGGTGCACATGGCCCAGAACAGTTCCCAGGTTGTGACGCCGTACATCCTCCTGGTTTGTTCCGACGCCTGAGCGTCCCGCGGAGGACACGCGTGTCAGCCGAGACCTGCTGCGGACCGCCGCCTGCGCGAGATCGCGTCGACGCTTGCAGCGAGCAGAAGGACTCCACCGGTCACGATGAAGTTGATGTACGACGCCTGGTTGAGCAGACCAAGACCGTTGGCGATGGTGGCGATCACCAGCCCGCCGATCACTGCATCGCTGGCCTTGCCCTTGCCACCAAACAGGCTCGTGCCGCCGATGACTGCCGCGCCCACGGCATAGAGCAGCACGTTGCCGCCGCCAGAGGAAGTCGAGACCTTGCCGCCGTACGACGCCGCCACGATGCCGCTGAGCGCGGCCATCGCTGAGCACATCATGAACACCGAGATGCGGATACGGGCGACATTGATGCCGGCACGCCGCGCGGCCTCGCTGTTGCCTCCGACCGCGTAAACATGGCGGCCCCACGTCGTGCGAGCCAGCACGAACGTCCACATGACGAGCAGGACGACCACGATCGGCAGCACGTAGGGGATGCCCTGGATCGTGAAGTTGGGATCAGGGCTGACACTGCGGTTCTGGTTGAGGACGTAGGTGATCACGAGCAGGATTGCGCCGAGCGTCACGATCTGGGCAACGACGACAGCCAGAGGCTGGTGCTGCAGGTTGGCCTTGACCTTGCGGCGATGTGTGCGCAGCGTGACGGCCGCGAACAACGCGGTGATGCCGACAGCTGTGATCCATCCCCAGAGGACGCTCATGTTGTCATTGGCGATGCCGCTGACGACCGGATCGTTGACGCGAACGGATCCACCCTCACCGATCAGCTTGAGCGTCACACCCTGCAATCCCAGGAAGAACGCCAGTGTGACCACGAACGACGGGATGCCCAGCTTTGCCACCAGGATGCCGATGACGAGCCCGATGGCGGCGCCGACAACAACCGCTGCGAGCACTGCGAGATACCAGGGCTGGTCGTGCTTGACGAGCAAAAGCCCCATGACGCATGCAGAAACACCGCCCGCAACACCCGCTGAAAGGTCGATGTCGCCCAGAAGCAGCACGGGGACGAGCGCCATTGCGAGGATGATGATGGAGCCGGCCTGGGTGATCAGGTTGGCCATGTTGAGGTTCGACAGGAACCGGTCGTTGGCCAGGCCGAAAACGATGAAGAGCACAACGAGACCGAGGATCGACGGCAGGGCGCCCATGTCACCGCCGCGTACGCGGTTCATGTAGGCGCTTACGGACTCGCCAAGTGTGTTGGACTGCGTCAGGTCGGACGCGAAGCCGGCCTCTTCGGAGTCAGTGATGATGTCGGTCATGAGGTCACAGCCTTCGAAGCGGGGCCGGCAATGCCAGCGGACTGGCCGGTCGTGATTAGTTCGACGACCTGCGTCGAAGTCACGTCCTTGGTCTTGACCTCTGCGGCAACCCGCCCGAGGTACAGAGCGGTGATGCGGTCGGCCACCTCGAACACGTCGGTGAGGTTGTGCGAGATCAACAGCACCCCGACTCCCTGATCAGCCAGGCGACGCACAAGGTCGAGAACCTGGCGGGTCTGGGCGACACCGAGAGCGGCGGTCGGCTCGTCGAGCAGGACGATCTTGGAGTTCCAGAGTGCCGACTTCGCAATGGCCACAGTCTGACGCTGGCCACCCGAGAGGCTGGCAACGCTCTGACGTACGGACTTCACAGTGCGGACGGAAAGGGATGCGAGCACTTCGCGCGCCTTGGACTCCATCGTGGTCTCGTCCATCAGGATGCCGTTGGTCTTCTCACGGCCGAGAAACATGTTCTCGACGATGTCGAGGTTTTCGCACAGTGCGAGGTCCTGGTAGACGACCTCAATGCCGAGTGCGGCGGCGTCCTTGGGGTTCGTGACGTGCTGGGCTTTGCCCTCGAAGAGGTACTCGCCCGTGTCAGCGGGGTAGATGCCCGCGATGGCCTTGACCAGCGTGGACTTGCCGGCGCCGTTGTCACCGACCAGGGCGGTGACTTCGCCGGGGTAGATCGCGAGGTCGACGTCATGGAGGACGTGGACGACGCCGAAGCTCTTGTTGATTCCGCGCAGATGAAGGATCGGCGACTTTTCACTCATGACGTGCCTTCCGAGAGTGCATTTTTCGAGATGTGGCGATGCTACTCACAGCGTGGGGTGTGGCCCTCCGGAATTCCGGAAGGCCACACCCACTGCAATCAGCTGATGCCAGCGTCAGCGCACAGCTTGGCGAAGTCGCCAGTGCACACATCCGAGGCCTTCATGTCGCCAGCCTCGATCGGAGCACCGACGTTCGACTTGTCGACCGCAACCGGATCGAGCAGAACCGCCGGCACGTCACGCTTGCCGGTGTCGTCCTTGACCGTTCCAGTCGTCTTCGGGTCGTCACCGTTGACCATGGCGATCGCAGCCTCAGCAAGCGCGCCAGCCTGGCCCGTTGCCGACTTCGCGATCGTCATGCACTGAGTGCCCGCAAGGATGTTCTGCAGGCCCTCGACCGTCGCGTCCTGACCAGTGACGGGGACCTTGCCGGCCTGACCGTTCTTCTTCAGGATCGAGATGACACCGCCGGCGAGGCCGTCGTTGGCGGCGTACACGCCGTCAACCTTGCCGTCGACCTTGGTGTAGAGCTGCTCGAAGATCGTGACAGCCTTGTCGTTGTCCCAGTCAGGAACAGCCTGCTCGGCAACGTTCTTGTAGGTGCCGATCTCGTCGAGAACGCTGTGCGCACCCTGCGAGAACAACGTGGCGTTGTTGTCCGTCGGCGAGCCGTTTAGGTAGATGATGTTGGCGTCCTTCTCTCCGAGACACTTGGCGAGACCTTCACCCTGGAGGGCGCCGACCTTCGCGTTGTCGTAGGAGATGTAGACATCGGCCGAACCACCAAGGGTGAGGCGGTCGTAGTCGATGGTCTTGACGCCCTGCTTCTTCGCCTTCTCCTCGATGGCCGCACCCGAGTCGGAGTCGAGGTTGACGATCGCGAGGACAGTCACGCCGTCGGCGATCATGCCGTCAGCAATGGTTGCCATCTTCTCAGCGTCGCCTTCAGCGTTCTGAATGCTGTATTCAACGTCCGCTGCCTTGAATGCCTTCTCAAGAGCCGGACGGTCAGCTGATTCCCAGCGGACCGATGACTTCGTATCGGGAAGGATGACGCCGATCTTGCCCTTCGCGTCGCCCTTGTCGCCATCGCCAGCGCTGTCCGAGCCGCCACAGCCAGCGAGCGCGAGGGTCGCACCCATGACTGTCGCAATTACCAGATTGCGTGTCCGCTTCACACAGACCGCCTCCTCATTCTCCAGTAGTGCGTCACGCGATGGACATGAGTTGGTCATCGGCGCGCAATTGTTGTTTGCAACAACGTATAGCGTGATCGCCGTCACGTCCAGCCTCCCGGACAACAAATTCTGCGCGGCGTGTCGCGAGCCGATGTGGGCATGCGAAAGGGGCACCACCGTCGCCGATGATGCCCCTGACCTGCAGTCTTGTCAGTCGAGAAGGCTCCGCAGCACGTATGGCATGATGCCGCCGTTGCGGTAGTAGTTGGCCTCACCCGGTGTGTCGATTCGGACAACTGCGTCGAACTCGACCTCCCCAGCCTTGACATGAACCGTCTTGGGGATGCGTCCTTCGTTCAGCTCTGTGATGCCCGTGAAGTCGAAGGTCTCCTCCCCCGTCAGACCGAGAGACTCAGCCGTCTGGCCGGCTGGGTACTGAAGCGGGAGCACGCCCATACCGAGCAGGTTGGAGCGGTGAATGCGCTCGTACGACTCGGCGATGACGACCTTGACACCCAGGAGCGCAGTGCCCTTGGCGGCCCAGTCGCGCGACGAACCGGAGCCGTACTCCTTGCCCGACAGCACAACCAGCGGGATGCCTGCATCGATGTACTTCTCCGATGCCTCGAACACTGTCGTGACCGGCGTGCCTTCGGCGAGCAGGTCGCGGGTGAAGCCACCCTCGGTGCCCGGTGCCAGCTGGTTGCGCAGGCGGATGTTGGCGAACGTGCCGCGGATCATGACCTCGTGGTTGCCGCGACGCGATCCGTATGAGTTGAAGTCGCGCGGCTCGATGCCGTGCTCCGACAGGTACGTGCCCGCGGGGCTGTCCTTCTTGATCGCACCAGCGGGGCTGATGTGGTCAGTCGTGACCGAGTCGCCGAGCTTGAGGAGAACGCGTGCTCCGCTGACCTCGGTGACCGGATCGGGCTCAAGACCCATACCGTCGAAGTACGGCGCCTTGCGGACGTACGTCGAGTCGGGATCCCACTCAAACACATCACCGTCAGGCGTCGGCAGGTTCTGCCAGCGCTCGTCTCCGGCGAACACGTCGGCATATTCGCGGCTGAACGTGTCGGAGTCGATCGACGACGCGATGACGTCCTCGATCTCCTGGGGTGTCGGCCAGATGTCCTTCATGAACACGTCGTTGCCGTCGGCATCCTGACCGAGCGGGTCGGTGTAGAGGTCGACATCCATCGAGCCAGCCAGCGCGTATGCGATGACCAGCGGCGGCGACGCGAGGTAGTTCATCTTGATGTCGGGGTTGATGCGTCCCTCGAAGTTGCGATTGCCCGAGAGCACAGCGGTGACCGCGAGGTCGCCGTCGTTGACCGCCTTGCTGACCTCGGGGATCAGCGGACCAGAGTTGCCGATGCACGTCGTGCAGCCGTAGCCGACGAGGTTGAAGCCGAGCTTGTCGAGATAGACGTCCAGGCCCGACTTCGAGTAATACTCCGTGACGACCTTGGAACCCGGCGCGAGCGTCGTCTTGACCCACGGCTTGCGCTGCAGGCCCTTCTCGACGGCCTTCTTGGCGAGCAGTCCGGCACCGATCATGACTGACGGGTTGGACGTGTTGGTGCAGGACGTGATCGCGGCGATCGTGACAGCGCCATGGTCGAGCTCGAAGGTCGTACCGTCCTCCAGCGTCACCGACTGCTTGTTGCTGGCGTCGGAGGTTCCTGCGTAGTCCGCGAGTGCTGTCTTGAACGACGACACCGAATCAGTCAGCGAGACCCGATCCTGAGGACGCTTCGGGCCGGCGATCGAGGGGACGACGTCACCCAGATCGAGCTCGAGGTACTCCGAGAAACGCGGCTCGTTGTCGGCGTCGTGCCACAGGCCCTGGGCCTTCGCGTAGGCCTCGACGAGAGCGATCTCGTCCTCTGTGCGGCCGGTCAGGCGGAGGTACTTGGTGGTCTCGTCGTCGATCGGGAAGACCGCGATCGTGGAGCCGTACTCGGGGCTCATGTTGCCGATCGTGGCGCGGTTGGCCAGCGGTACGGCGCCGACGCCGGAACCGTAGAACTCGACGAACTTGCCGACGACTCCGTGCTTGCGCAGCATCTCGGTGATGACGAGCACGAGGTCGGTCGCGGTGGCGCCCTGCGGCAGCTCTCCTGACAGCTTGAAGCCGACGACGCGCGGGATCAGCATGCTGATCGGCTGGCCGAGCATGGCTGCCTCAGCCTCGATGCCGCCGACGCCCCAGCCGACGACGCCCAGGCCGTTGACCATCGTGGTGTGCGAGTCGGTGCCGACGCAGGAGTCCGGGTAGACCGTCCCGTTCTTGTCGAACACGACGCGCGCGAGCTTCTCGATGATGACCTGGTGCACGATGCCGGTGCCCGGCGGGACGACCTTGAAGTCGTCGAACGCGCCTTGGCCCCAGCGAAGGAACTGGTAGCGCTCACGGTTGCGCTCATACTCGATCTCGACGTTGCGCTCGAAGGCGTCGGGCGTACCGAAGACATCGGCGATCACGGAGTGGTCGATGACCATCTCAGCGGGCGCGAGCGGGTTGATCTTGGTGGCGTCTCCCCCGAGGTCCGCCATGGCCTCACGCATCGTGGCGAGGTCCACAACGCACGGAACGCCGGTGAAGTCCTGCATGATCACACGGGCGGGCGTGAACTGGATCTCCTTGCTGGGCTCAGCACTGGCGTCCCAGCCAGCCAGCGCCTCGATGTCCGCCTTCGTGATGTCGGCGCCGTCCTCGGTGCGTAGCAGCGACTCGAGGAGGACCTTCAAGCTGAACGGGAGGGTGGAGACGTCGAGCCCCTCACCTGCCACCGCTTCCAGGCGGTAATAGTCGTAGGAGGTGTCCCCGACCTTGAGTGAGTCCTTGGACTGAAAACTGTCGACGGCCATGTCTTCTCCTTCACGCTGTCAGGTCCCATCCTGCCCAGCATCCGCTCACAATGCATGGTCAGGTAGCCCTAACACGGCATTCTCATTCGAACTGTCTTGATATCAAGATACATGATATCGAGATGTTCTAGACGGTGTCCATCAGAGCAGGCTTGGGAACTGCAGCAGGAATGGCGAGAAGAAGAAGATGTAGAGCAGCGCAACTCCGAGCACTCCCGCGACACCGGCAACGTCCAGCGCCACCAGAGCACGACGTCGACTTGATGCGGTCACCGCATCGGCACCCTCCGCGCGTACGACCTTGGTACGGGTGACCCAGTCGGCAAACCCGCGACCTGTGGGCAGGAGGAGCGGAATCAGGAGTACGAGGAGCGCGAGATAGGCCGCTCCCCCGAAGTGCCAGCTCTCCGGAGTCAGCCGACGCAAAGCCGTCGGCAGGCCGATCGGGATGGCGGCAACCGACAGGTCGAGCAGTGCCGCCATGACGATGCCACGCAGCAGGCCCCTCCATGGGCCGGTCGGTGCGTCATCTCCGACATCAACGACCTTGAGGCCCATCCGGTGCTTGCCGATGCTGTGGCCGCGGACGCCCTGACGCAGGCCGTTGTTCCAGATCAGGAACAGCTCGCCGGCGATCAGCCCGCTGAGCAGAAGGTCATCCGAGAGGCTGATGGACCAGAAGTCACTCGTAGTGTCGGCGATCAAGGCGTTCACGCCACGACCCGCGAAATACAGCAGCGCACCGATCGTGAACGCGAGGCAGAAGAGCAACGCGTCCTGCACGAGTGCGTCCCGTCGCAGCTGCTTGGTCGTGCGGAACTCGTCCATAGGTCTGTCCTACCGCATGGAAGCCACATAAGTGGTGACGGCGCGACCGTTGCGGACCCGGTCTTCCCACGTGACTCCCGCACCCAGCAGCAGCGCGCCGGCCGATGCGATCAACACCCAGCGTGGAAGTGCGAGCGCGAGCGGCCCGACGTTGACGAGTACGAGCAGCAACAGGATTGCGGCCCCGATGACGAAGGGCGCCTTCCACTTCTTGGCAACACCGATTGCCAGGGCAACAAACGCCCCAATGCCAAGCAGCAACGCACGCAGTCCGGTGGGCTCGTTCAAGGCGAGCGGAAGGCTCGGCAACAACGCGAGCAGCAGCCCTGATCCGAGTGCTCCGACTGTCGTGACCTCGGGTCGGCCACGCATCCACCACAGACCGGCCACGAGGAGCACGACACCGAACGGGAGCGTGTAGGCCTCCACCGTCTCGACATCGCTCGCCACGAGGCGCAGCACGTACGCGAATCCGAGAGCTCCGAATCCGATCCAGCGGAAGAAGGGCCGATCTGGCGTGAACAGCGAGATCAGCGAGACCGCCGCACCAAGAACGGTCCAGATGGCGGCGAGCCAGCCGAGGGACACATCCCCCACGGTCGCGATGTCAATGCCAACGGCCGCAACCAGGACCGTGGCAGCTTCGATGCCACGGCGGCCGATCGCCGAACGCAACGGCAAAGATGCAACTGCGAGGCCAACGCCTGCGGCAATGACCAGCGAGAGCGCGACGTACCGATCGGGTTGGTCTGCGAGCTCGGTCGCGATGCCAACAGCGCCCAAGCCCCAGCCTGCGGCAGCGAATGCAGTGAGCTCGCGCCGCCACACGCCCTTGGACCGGATCACGATTGAGGCAAGCACGGCTGCGGCGATGAGCCAGACGACCAGCGTGGCCGACCGTGATGGCAAGGACAGCGCCGGCGCGAGTGCGACCACTGCGGGGCCGACCAAGCTCCATGCGAGGTTGTCGCGCGGCGGAGCCTCGGACAGTGCAGCGCCCATCACGATGGCCGCCAAAGCGGCGACCGTGAAGGGCACTTCG